>JAUHZI010000241.1 GCA_030426105.1 Bacteroidia bacterium
TCTGTTGCTAAACGGTTAACAAAAACTTTTTGGTCTTTTTCAACTTTAAATTGATGCCCTGCTATCTCTACAATTGCGTACATAGCGTAACGTTTTTATTAATTATTTGTTCAAAATGTTCACTTTCTCCTCAGAAAGCGGGTGCAAATATACATTCTAATTAATTAATCTACAAACGATTTATGTGTTTTGAGGTATATTGTGACTTTTTTTAAAGATTTGCATAAATGCCAATGCTAAAACCACTGATGATGCCAGACCTTCAATAAAAATGATAAACAACAAAATATTGGCTCCTACCTCATAATCAATAAAATTACTTCCGAGCAATTTTTCAGTAAAGGCTGTATCCAAATGAAACATGTATATCGCCATAAAAATGGTAAAAACAGTTGTTGCAATAAAACCAGTTATCAAACCCGTTTTTGCGCCGTTAATATAGCCAAACTCTCCTTTAGATTTTGATTTGTAGTATTTAATGGCATAATAAATACCTGCACACATAAAAACACCATTAAACAATCTTAACCAAGGATTTTCATGTAGATCAAAGAATCTTAAAACCAGAAAAAAGGCGATTAAACAAAATGTAATGTAGAGTCCGTATTTTAAAGCAACCGAAAATGAAGTATTCATAATTAGTAGAATTTATATGTTTGTATGTCTTTAAGTTCGGAAAAAAATAATAGTTTTTGTAAGATTTAAGATTTATTTTACATTTTTAGATTCTTTAAAAGACTAGTTATTCACTATTTTTGTAGAACTCGTGTAACATTTATAATATATATTACACTTACAACTTGAAAAATTAATTTAAAACAAACTCACAATGAAAAAAGGCTTATTTACTTTAGCTGCTTTTGTAATTGCATTATTTGCTGCATCAGCACAAGAAGTTAAATTTGAAGAATTTGATCTGGACAATGGATTACATGTCATTCTTCATCAAGATAACACTGCTCCGGTAGTTATCACATCGGTTATGTATAATGTTGGAGGGAAAGATGCTGGAGGAAGCCCAGATGCTCCTCGAACAGGTTTTGCTCACTTTTTTGAACACCTCTTGTTTGAAGGATCTGAAAATATTGAACGTGGAGAGTTTATGAAAATTATTCCTGCAAATGGAGGAAGGTTTAATGCGAACACATCTCAGGACAGAACCTATTACTATGAAGTTTTTCCATCAAACAAATTAGAATTAGGCTTGTGGTTAGAATCTGAGCGCATGTTACACCCTGTTATTGATCAAGTTGGTGTAGATACTCAAAACGAAGTGGTAAAAGAAGAAAAGCGTCAGCGTTACGAATCGCCTTATGGTAAAATATTTGAAGCTTTGGGAGCAAATCTCTTTAAAGTTCATCCTTATAAAGATCCAAATATTGGCTATCAGGAAGATTTAGATGCTTCAACGCTCGCAGAATTTAATCAGTATTTCAAAGATTATTACGGACCAAACAATGCCGTTTTAATTGTTGCCGGAGATATTGATCCTGCACAAACAAAAGAATTAGTGAAAAAATATTTCAGTGATGTTAAAAGAGGTCCTGAAGTAGTAAGAAACTTCCCTGAAGAAGAACCAATAACCGTTACTGGAAAAGCAAAAGCTTATGATAAAAACATTCAAATTCCAGCAATTCTTGCAGCCTACAGAACTCCTGGATTTGGAAAAAGAGATGCTTATATTCTAGATATGATTTCATCATACTTAAGTGGAGGTAAGAGTTCTGTGCTTTATAAGAAACTAGTTGATGAACAAAAACAAGCATTAGCCGTTCAAGCTGTAAATATTACACAAATGGATTATAGCATCTTTGCCATGTTTGCTTTGCCTTTAGGTGATGTGACTTTAGATACATTATTAGCAGAAATGGATGAGGAAATTGCTAAAATGCAAAACGAGTTAATCTCTGAACGCGATCACCAAAAATTAATTAATCAATTTGAGAATCAATTCGTAAATGCAAACTCAAGTATTGAAGGTATTGCTGGATCTCTTGCAACGTATTACTTATTATATGGTGATGTGAATTTGATCAACAAAGAAATTGATATATACAGATCAATCACAAGAGAGGACATTCAAGAAGTTGCAAAAAAATATTTAAGTCCGAATCAACGTGTAGAAATTGAATACTTACCTCAAAAAGACGAACAATAAGATGAAAACATTATATAATATGAAAACGAAATTATCAGCATTTATTTTACTGTTCTTTTTTTCAGTAATTAGTGTAAATGCACAATTAGATAGATCTGTTCAACCAAAACCTGGTCCAGAACCAACAATTTCATTAGAAGTACCTAGTGAATTTGAATTAAAAAACGGACTTAAAGTACTTGTTGTTGAAAATCACAAACTCCCAAGAGTTTCCTATTCATTAAGAATAGATAATAAACCAATTGCAACAGGAGCAAAAGCTGGAGTTGAAGCTCTTATAGGAAGTATGCTTGGAAACGGTACTACCAGCATCTCAAAAGATGAATTTAATGATGAAATTGATTTCTTAGGTGCAAATTTAAACTTTAGTTTTAGTGGTGCTTATGCACAAGCGCTTTCAAAATACTCAGAACGAATATTACAGCTTATGGCTGACGCTGCTATTAATCCACTTTTAACTGAAGAAGAGTTTAATAAGGAGAAAGAAAAGCTTATTGAAGGTTTAAAAACTGAAGAAAAAAGTATAGACGCCATCAGTGATCGTGTTAGTAATGCTTTATTGTATGGAACTAAACATCCATATGGTGAATACATCACTGAAGAAACTGTTAATAATGTGACTTTTGGAGATGCTCTTGCATTCTATGAAAAATATTTTAATCCAAATAATGCATATTTAGTTGTTATTGGTGATGTTGATTTAAGTACTGTTAGAAAACAGGTAAAAAAATACTTCGGTGATTGGGAAAAATCAGTAGATGTAACAACTACAATTCCTCCGGTTAATCCTGATGCACAATACACGCAAATTAGTTTTGTAGATTTACCTAATGCCTCTCAATCAAGCATAGCAATAGAGAATAGTGTAGATTTAAAAATGAATGATGAAGATTATCACGCTAGCATCATTGCTAATAGCATCTTAGGTGGTGGTGGTGAAGGCTACCTGTTTAAGAATTTACGTGAAGACAAAGGTTACACTTATGGTGCTTACTCAAGAATAAATGCCGACAGATATGGCGCAGGAAGTTTTAGTGCAACAGCTAAGGTTAGAAACATGGTAACAGATAGTGCTGTTGTTGAAGCATTAAAGGAAATTA
>JAUHZI010000074.1 GCA_030426105.1 Bacteroidia bacterium
GATGGAAAATCAGCATATCAAACATGGTTGGATGCAGGAAACACCGGAACCGAAGCCGATTTTATCACTTCTTTAAAAGGAGACACTGGAGCAGCGGGACAAGATGCTACTTTGTCTGGAACAGGAGATCCTAATGGAGCTGTTACAGGCGTTGCAGGTCAAGTTTATACCGATACAGCTTCAGGAATATTATATAAAACTAGTGATGGAACAACATGGAGTGTAGTAGATTCAGATACACAAGATTTAAGTTTAAGCGGCAATACAATTAGTTTAGTAGATGGAGGGTCTGTTGATATAGGAGCTTCTACCTTAGCGGATAATGTTGCTGGGAATAATGTTTTAGCGACCACTAACGAAACAGACATTACAACAATTAATGCTACTTTAACTAGGTTGAATAATATAAGAATTGTTAAAAATCCAACTTCAGGCACAACCATAGACAATACAGATGGTACAGTAATAATTGAACAAACTGGATTGATAAGTTTAGGCTTAGGTGCTGATATAACAATACCGACCCCTAACAGTAGTAATTTAGGAAATAAGTTAGTAATTGTAAATAAAGCAGGTAACGGAACTTTACTTGGTCTTTCGGTAGCATTAAACTTAAATATTACAGGTGGAGGTACTATAAAAGGATCAGGGTTAATTACAGGATTGTCTACTTTAGGAACTAATTCTTCTATAACAATACAATGTGGTTTTGATGGAACAGACTATTTTTGGTATAAAATTGATGGTACCGCTTTATAATAAGTTGATAATTATGAAAGAAAAGATATTCTCATCAATAATAATGTGTTTGGTTATAGCTGTTAAAGCCCAAACAACAAGCATTGGTCCCCTTTATATTTCTGAAAATACATTAGTAAGCGTTCATGAAGATTTATTAATAAAAGAATATGGAGCAATAACAAACGATGGTGACTTGTATGTATTTAAAAATTTCACAAATAATGGAAAATTCAAGTTTTCTAATAATAAAGTAACAGGTTATACAAGTTTTGTAGGTAATAATGAACAGACTATAACAGGTGAAGGAACATCTAGTTTTATGTTTGTTGAGTTTGATAATGAGTCAACAAGTTTAGCTTTTAGTTTAGATAAGGAAATAGAGATTGTAGGAACTACATTTTTTGAAAATGGAATTTTAAAAGCAGAAGAAAAAGGTATAGTGACTTATTTAAATGGAGCTACAAGTACTGGTATTAGTAATAAAAGTTATGTGAATAATAAAGCTCAAAAAAAAGGAAATGAAAGTTTTACTTTTCCTGTTGGAGACTATAAATCGCAAACTTTTGTTCCTAGGGTTGTAACTATATCACCTCCTTCAGATCCAGACACAAATTTTTATGTCTGTTTTAATTGGGAAAAGGCAAATATTGATTTCGACAAAAAAGAAGAAGATGTTGGTTTAATAAATATGAATGAGTTCTGGGAAATTCAAAATAAATCTAATGAAGAATTGGTGGAGTTAACTTTAACATGGAGTAGTGTAACGACACCAGAAATTTTTTATTCAGACCCAAGTAAATTAATGATAGTACGATGGAATGGTGAAGAGTGGGTTAAAGAAAGAGAAAATGTATACATAGACACTCATAGTAAAAGTATAACAGCAAAAGTTTCAGGATATGGTATTTTTACATTAGCATGTGAAAGAAAAAGAGGAACTATTGATCCTGTTATAGACTTTTCTGCCTCAAATTCTTTTTCTCCAGATGGTGATGGTGTTAATGATGAATTTGTAATACCAGGTTTGTCAGAAGCATATCCTAAATTTAAAATAAAAATATATAATAGGTATGGTAATGTAGTCTATGACTATAGTAATAATAATGAGTTGAATCCAACTTGGTGGGATGGAAAGTCGCATGGTAGATTAACATTAACAGGAGACCAAAAAGCAATGCCAGCGGCCACTTATTGGTATGTAGTAGACTTTAACGACGGTATAACAAAACCATACCAAGGCTGGTTGTATTTAAATAAATAGCTATATGAAAAAGAAAATATATATACTACTACTAGTTTTACTAGTAAGTATAAGTAGTAAAATATTTGCTCAACAAGATCCTCAATACACTCAGTATATTTATAATATGACGGTTATGAACCCAGCTTATGCAGGTAGTAAAGAAGGTATAAGTTTAGGTTTATTAGCACGATCACAATGGGTAGGTGTTAGCGGAGCGCCAAAAACATTTAGTGGATTTATACATAGTCCAGTAAGTAGAAAAGTAGGGTTAGGTTTATCTTTAATTCACGATAAAATAGGTCCAGTAAGTGAAACACATGCCTATGCCGATTTTTCTTTTACAATTAATACTTCAGAAAAAGCTAAACTAGCTTTTGGGTTAAAGGCAGGAGCAACTTTTCAACAAATAGGTTTGTTAACATTAAATCAAGTAGAATCTAATGATTCAAAATTTAATCAGAATAGTAACAAAACATACCCAAATTTTGGTGTAGGAGCATTCTATTACAAAGAAAACTTTTATGTAGGAGCTTCAATACCAAACTTATTAGAAACATTACATTTTGAAAGATCGAACGGAAAAATAACCAAAGCATCAGAAAAAATGCATGGATTTCTGACAGCAGGGTATGTAATAGATTTAAAAAATAGATTTAAATTAAAACCCTCAACATTAGTTAAGTATGCCGATTCAGCACCTTTGTCATTAGACTTATCGTTAAATTTATTATGGAATAATAAAGTGGAATTTGGAGTATCTCATCGTCTGGATGACTCGTGGAGTGGAATAGTTAATTTTAGAATTGGAAAAGACTTGCGATTAGGTTATGCGTATGATCATACAATATCTAATCTAGGAGAATTTAGTTCAGGGTCACATGAATTTTTACTACTGTTTGATTTTAAATCAGAGGAAGATAGTTATAAACAACCGAGATTTTTCTAAATCATAAAAACTATAAAAGCTGTTTTTCAACAGCTTTTATAGTTTTTTGTTTTAATCCCATAAACCACAACATTCACCACTAATAGGCATAAGACAAGTAGCAACTTCTCTAGGGATAGGAATACATAAGTCTGTTACAGGATCATTACTACCTCCATTAATAAGCTGTTGTTCATTTTTGTTTAAGATAGAACCTAAGTTCAAAATGTTTTTAATCATAACTTTAGTTTTTAGAGTTTAAAAATAAAAAGGTCATAATAGGAAACTGTTTAAATAACCGTAAAAAAAGTAAGGTATTCTCTTATTTTATAAAATAAGATGAGCTTGAAGAAGATAAGATTAAAATTACTTTATGAGTTAAGAGTTGTAATCTGTTTTATTTCAAGGTTTTATGTCTTTTTTATTGTTTGTGAATTAATAAGAAAACACTCGTGTCAGAATTAAAGTCATTAATACTTTCTATTATTACGTTTATAGTTTTTTTTATAAAAAGAGTCATATAAGAGTTTAACTTCGTTACCACTAACTAATTAAACTTTTAAATTATGTCAACGACGGCAACACAAAACCCAGTAATTAACCAACAAGGTTCAGCAGCTATAGATTCAGGTCAATTTGCAACTTGGAATACAGCTAATGGTTCACAGTCTACTCTTACTATTACAAATTCTAGTAGAGCTAACACACTAACTTTTACAATTGCAGGTGCGCCTGCAGGTGTTAATTGTTATGATAATGGAGCTACCAAACCTGCTAATGGATTATTTAATATTCCACCAAATTCACCTTCTTATAGTGTGGTGTGTAATGGGAATTTTGCAGGTGCGCAAGTAACCGTTTCTAATATTACTAACGCTCAGAATGATGCAACTGCAGAAATTCAGGCGCAAACTACACAAGGTTAATAAAAAAAAGGGATTGTATATTTTATATACAATCCTTGTTTTTTTTGTATTTGCGAGTAACACAGCATTTTCTCAAAGCATTACAAAATCCAAGCTGGATACAATTGTGCTTTTAAAAAATGAATATGCTGTATTAGATACCAATAATGGGTCTCAATGTATTTGTTATATTAATAATATAAGTAAGGCTCAGCAAGCAACTGTTGTTAACACAGGAGATACTAATAATGTAAAATTTAATGATAGTACTTCGTTTAATGGTATCCATATTTTAAAGATTAGAGAACAGCTTATAGCTGTCGCTGATTTTAAAGGGAGTCAACTGATTGTATCCAATTTATCACCTTACGATGTAATAGTAATTGTATCTATTTTATGTCCTAAGGATGATTAGTTTATAGTGTATCACGATGCTTTTTTGAGGGGTGTTTTCCATTCCTTAGTTTTGATACTCATACTTTATTGCACTACCAAGTTATTTTACACACATATTATTCTAATGCTATGGGTTCAACTCTACAAGATACTGAGGGTACTATATTTAGTAATGTGGATTCTGGAGATCCGTTATTGTATATTAACATAACTCCAGAGTTAAATGAGTGGTCGGCTGTAGTGCTACCAGAAGATTCGACTTATAAAGAATCTACACTTACTTTATCAAAAGCGAAAACACTTTCGGTTTATTTTCTTTTTGCTGAAAATGCTCCTGATAACAATAATATTATCAATTACATAGATGAAGTTAAGGAGTACTTACAAAAGTATAGAGAAAACTTTTCAAATAATATTACTACTGCTTGGTT
This sequence comes from Bacteroidia bacterium, assembly GCA_030426105.1. Lineage (GTDB taxonomy): Bacteria > Bacteroidota > Bacteroidia > Flavobacteriales_D > Parvicellaceae > S010-51. Next base: position 4,642 of record JAUHZI010000074.1, read on the forward strand.
GTTAGATGTAAATTCGAAACCAACCAATGAAAATGTTGTTGCAATTAACTATTATGTGAATTCTCAGAATGTAATTAAGGTTAGCCAAACTTTTAATTACACCATGGGAAATGGTTTTGCAACATTATCAATTAGAAATAATACAGAAGTATCTTTCATTCCAGAAGGTGCAGCTACACAAATACAATTAAGTTACGATTTAAATAGTCCTAATATATCTTTTAATAGTAAAGAATTTGGAAGTGATACGTTGCTTAATAAAGATATATCCATATCATTTACCAAATACAATTTCGGAGCATTTAGTTTTCCGCTAGGTTTTAATTTAGAAAGCGATTTTAAAGCCTTTTACTTAGAAACATGTTACTATCATACAGAACCAGCTGATAGTAGCCTTGTAAAATATAGTTATCCTATTTTTAAACCTCAATCAGATGTAGAGTATGCAATGACTCAAGCATCGATAGACCCTTTAGATATAGGAAATAAAAAAGGATTAAATACTTATTTTGCGTTTACAGGAAGTATTTTTAATAGTAGTTCAGGAAAATCAACACCTTGCTATTTACCTAGTTTTTTTTCAATAAATACTGGTCATCCTATTACTTTATGGCCAAAAGTCAATTTAACTGAAAACACAAATCCTTCTAATAATTTAACTCCATTACCTAATAGTCCTTTATTACTTATTTCTCCCAGGGATATTGATGAAAATGAACGATTCTATTTACAACCTGAAGGAGACTTTTTTATGGATCCAAAATCAGATCAAGTAGATGAAAATGGCCAATTTGATTTTTTACCTGGATTATCAGGAACGGAAGTTATTTCCTTTACACCATACTCAGTTAAAGATAAAATTCCTACAGGAGATGTATTACGATTTAAAAGTAAACAACCGGCTTATGCGCCAAATTTTCCTGCCCAAGAATTATCACTGGTAAACCCAGGAACAAACAATCCAACTTTAGAAAATAAATACTTTACAGGATGGTATAATATTATATCAGAGGTAGCAGAAAATGTTCAATATGTTTCTCAACCTGAAGGAGCTTCCTTATTTGCCAAAGATCATGGAGTAAGTGAGGGTAATGTAGGTAAATCTAATTTGTTAGGGTTTTATGAACCTAGTATAGATATGCCTCAACAAGATTTTTATATACCTATTGTTCCTTACCTAGCAGTAGAAGCAGATTCTCAAAAACCAGGAAACGATAACTTAACAACTTTCGAGTCCGAAGTGCTTAGTAAAGAACGAAAAACTCTTATTACAAGACAATTAACAGCACAAAGAGTCTCAAAAAGTGCAACCAAAAGAGTGAAATTATTAAGTGATGGAGATAGTAATTATGTAAGTTCTACAACTCCACAAGGATTAATAGCTCATGTAAAGAACAATGGAGCTTGGAGCATGCTTAACTTAGGGCAAAATGATATTCATCAAAACGCTACACCTGAGTATTTATATCCAGAAAATCAAGAACCGTCTGATCCTGCTCAATATCAAATGAGTTTTATTAATTTATCTACTAAATTACAAAGTGCTTTTCTAACTAATCAACAATTTTTAGTAGTCACTCAAAATAACCATTTAGGAACATTATTTTCTAAAAGTGGGGAACAAGGAGGGCAAACTACAGCAGAGGCTATATTTAATAACAAAATGTCAATTGAAGATTGGCCATTTGATATTAATGTAGGAACAACAAACACTTATGCCGATTATAATAATGTAGTCATTTTTAAATTTTGTAAAGGCAGGTTAATAGACAGAGTTAAAGACCCAAAGACTTGGACACAACCTAACACTTTTAATACTGAAGGAGTAGAGGATCCAGCAAATGCATATCAGCAGTTAATTGCAATATCTTCATGGGTACAGGATTATATAGCAGAAGCAGAAAAAGCTTATCAATATGGGTTAGAACACCCAGAAAGTAATCAGGCAATTCTCTATGAAAAGTTCCATAATATCGTAAATAATAAAGATTGGAATGGAATTTTGGTGCTCAAAGCAGATATTGATTTACAAGAATTTCCTCAACAATTAAAAGGGTTAATATCTGGTATTAATCTAACTAGGTTTAATGCACATCATTTTGGAATAGAAGTTAATAAGGTAAATGCTGAAGGTCAGGTTCAAATGGAAAAAAATAGTTCTCTTTTTGGACTCATCAACTATTTAGATACAGCTTATCAACAACAACTATTACAAGGGCTAAATATTAATAAACCTGTACCGCCTTTAGCAGGAGCTACTTACGATTTTAAAGTACTTCAATTACAAGTTCTTTTTGAAAATACCGCTATTAAATTCTTTCAGAGTAAAGTACAATTAACAATGAACAATTTATTTTCTGATACTGTAATAGGTACGAATAATAAATATGGTTCTAAAACTCTAAATACGGTAGTGCTAGATGGCACATATCAAGATCATGATGGTACACCAGTATATGTATTTGAAAATACTGATGATAATTTATTCTACTTTGATAGTAATCTTCTTAAAAATGTAGAAATCACCAAAATTCAGTTTAATACATTAACAACTAATCCTAAAGCCACCCATATAGAATCTAGTTTCGCAATGTGGGGGTATTTAAACTATGCAGTAATGCAAACAACCACTCCTGCAACAAATGAAACAGAAGAAAAAACAATTGTTATGGACGCTTTTTCTTTTGGAAATGGAGATGGTACAGATACAGATATCATAGATGGGTTGAGTTACAGTAATTTATTTATTGATATGGCATTTGATATCAGTACACCTACTGTGGTAGATTACGTTTTTGATGCTTCAAAAATAGTATTTAACTCAGGCCTTAGTACAACTAGGCAACTAAGTTTATACCCTAATTTTGCACTACAAATCAATAACCTTGTTAGTGGAGATAAGGATACTAAGCCTTCTAGTTTAGGGTATCTTAATTTAAGTTTACCTGGAATTAATACTACCGGGCTTTCAGAAAATTGGTATGGACTAGAAATGACCTTAAATATGGGTACTCCTGGTGAATTAGCAGCGTCGTTAGATTTTAATGCTAGTTTGCTAATAGCATGGAGCCCAGGAAATAAAGCTACCGATACTGCCTATAAGGCATTTGTGGGAATAAAACTCCCAGGAACCAGCAGTAATGCTAAACTTCTTAGTCTACAAGGAGTATTAAAATTATCTATCGATACTTTAAAATTAGAATATGTAGAAGCCCAACAATCGTATTTAATGACATTGAGTAAAATAGCACTAAAGTTTTTAGGAATTCTCAAACTTCCACCAGGAGGAAGCACCAATTTTTTACTTTTTGGAAACCCAAAACCAGGAGCTACTGCCAAAAGTTTAGGATGGTACGCTGCTTATAACAAAACTAAATCATAGGTCATGGCAAGAGTACTTTATTGGAATATACAGCAGTTTGGGATTAATAAGATTAATCAAATAGGTAGAAAAAGAGATCATAATGGCAATCGTCTGCAAACCCCAGAATCAGGGTATAGACGGGATGTAATTAGAACGACATTAACCCAAAATACTCCTGATATCTTTGTTGTAGTAGAAACGAGTACAGGAAGTGGAGCTCCTGGAACTTTAATAAGTGCAGGAGGGTCTACAGGATCTCGTTATCTTTTGGGGCTTATACGTAATTGGCTGGGAGCTAATTGGATGTTAGTACCTCCTGTTAGGTTAGGTTTGAATGGAGTTACTGAAGGGATATCTGTATATTATAACAGTGCAAATCTTGAATTTACTGGGCCTTGGGGTTGGCAAGGAGGTGGCAATGCTTCTGATTCTGTAGCCAATATAGGTGCTATGAACCTTGCGAACTATGCACATCCTTGGAATACTACTCTCCCTTTAGGAAACGTAAATGCAAATTCTAATATTAATGCTAATTGTGCTTTTAGACAACTCGCAGGACAATGGCAGTTTAGAGGTCCAGGAGTAGGAATGGCTCCAGGACCAGTATTAGGATTTCCTAATAATTTTAATAGAACTCCTTATCTCACAACCTTTTGGGATAATGCCAATAACAGAACTATTAAATTGATGTCTTTTCATGCTTCGCCCAAAAAGAATCAGGCAGCTAATGGTACAAATCAATTATCTAATATTCAAGAAATGACTGCAAATCTTGCTGCCAATGAAGTAGGTGTTATTGTAGGAGATTTTAATGTAGATGTGTTCAATACACATTTTGAACCTATAGCATATAATAATTTAACTGGAGCTGCTGGATATACTCGTGCCATAAACCCAACAGCTAATCAATGGCCTGATAAAGGGTATGTATGTACTATGTTAAAATCTCACAGAAATGCGAGACCATGGGATACCAATGGATATTCTGGGTACAAATATGTGATTCAAGATTCTTTTTCTAGTGTAGATAACATACTAACTAGATATGGCGTAAACGCAGGGGGGCCTGCAGCTAATATTACCATTGCTAATAGGGTTACTGGGACCCCCTATAACCTAGATCCTAATCCGCCTGTGGGGGTTCCAGCTGGTCATTATGCTTATACAACAGGAATGGCTCAAATACCTGTTGGTATGGCTAATGCAGGATCTCCAGTAGCGTTGCCGTTACCTCCCAATGGACCTAATGGTGTAGGAGGATATGCTCCAGGAAATATAGGAGCTTTAAGTAGATTCAAAGGATGGGCTAACTTCCGGAGAATACGAAGTACCAGTGATCATATGGCATTAATTATTGATATATAACAGCACACAATTTTGTATTATGAGTCTTTCTAACCTTACAACCACTTTTAGAGAACAAGCAGCTACCAATAATGGTAATATCACTATTAATGCAGTTACTTTTACGAATTCTCAATTAACACCTCCTGAAGGCCTGGATAAATTGTTAACTAAAGGATATCAGTTAGCTGAAGGGAAATTTTTATTAATTGATACATCTAGTACCACAATTCCAGAGCCAGTAGGAAATATTTTAACAATACAAAATGCTAAGGCTACAATACTTAATGTAGATAAAACAAATACCAAAGTTACTTTAATCATTACTGTTAATGAAAGTAACGATGCTCAATTTACAATATCGATTGATTTAAATAACTGGAAGTTTGAAACCAGTTGGAAATACATGACGGGCGGAGTATTTGATAATATTCCATATAGTTCTCCAGCTTTTATTTTTAGTACAGAAGATATTGCAAAATTTTCATGGCAAAATCAAACTGTACCTTTGGTAATGGGGCAAAACTTTGCATCTCTTATTACACTAACCAAATGGTTAAAACCTGTAGAGGATTTTTTTACATTTTGGTCGTCAAGTACACGATTAGCATTAGTAGGAAGTTTAGATCCTTCTGCTGTTAATAATGAAGATATTATTTACCCAGAAATGAATCTTTATGTAGCTATAGATGCTACTGTAATTTCTTTAGGTTTTTTAGAGGTAAGTAATCCTGGAGTAGGGTTTCAAATTAAAACAATAGAAGAGTTTGTAAGTCAAGATTCAGATATGGATACTATCTTAAGTATTACTGAAGAAGAAACCGAAAAAACACAGACTCCAGTTCTATATTTTCAACTCACATTACACCTAGGAGATGATATTTCTATGGATTTTAGCGCAGGGATAATTACAGAATCTTCTGCTTTTGATATTAATGTAACATCAGACCCTAATAAACCAGTAACACCTTTAAATTTATTTTCTTTAATGGCTGGGAACAATTGGTTTACAATTGTGCCTCCAACATTACAACAGTTTTTAAACAGTATAGCTTTTAAAGGATTTAGTACTTCACTCGATTTTACAGATGGCCTAAGTATTAATAGTGTATCAACATTAGTAGGGTCTAATGGAGCGTGGAATCTTTTTGATAATTTTACCATTCAAGAATTTGATGTAAATTGGTTAGTTACAGGGCCAGGAACAATTAATGATCAAAGTATTTTTTTCTCAGCTCGAGCAGATTTTTTTCCAACCATATTCAAAGGAGGTTTTGATGTAGAAATTACTTCTGATCTTACTTTATCAGCAGCTTTTGATGGAACCGTTTCAATCAATGATTTATTAGCAGCCATAACAGGCGGTTTTATAAAAATACCAGAAAGTTTGGTAAGTGTAGTATTTACAGGGTTTGGTATTGATATGGATATCAATAGTAAATACTATGCATTTTTTGCATCAGGAGATATTGAAATGAACCTTATTACCAATATATCATTAACTGATGCAGCATTACAACTTACCTCTACTTCTCCAGTAACAGGAACAGGTTCAAATGTATATACAGCTGCTATTAGTGGTCTTTTCTCTATAGGAGATTTAAGATTGCAATCAGCAGTAAATTATAATTCTTCAACAGAAGATGGTGGGTGGGATTTAAGTATAAACATGCCTGCAGGTGACAAGTTAAACTTAGGGCAACTGATGGACGGATTGTTTAAAAAAGTAGGCTTTGAGTTACCTACTAGTTTTTTACCAGCAGATTTGTCAATTACTAGTTTTGATTTAACCGCAGATATTCCAAATGGAGAGGAAAAAGGTTCTTATGAAGTTAAAACGAGCATAGAGTGGAAGTTCACTTTTCCTATAATTAATCAGAGAATTGATATTGCTGCAGCGTTAGCCTTAAAGTTTGATGCAACTAAAGCAGCAGGAAAGCAATACTCTGGTGGTGTAATGGGAAGTGTTTTACTTGAATACTTTAATGCAGAAGTTAAGATTGGTTATAATTTTGATGGTGATGACCAATTATTAATGATTGAATGGGAAGGATTCATTGCTAAATATAATGTTGCGGGAGAAAGTAGAACTATCATTTTTGAGATTAAAAACTGGAGTGTAGGGTCGTTACTTACCTCATTTATGAAGATGTTGTTCGATCCTAACTTTGAATTAGATGCTCCTTGGGATATACTCAATAAAATAAGTTTAGACGGATTTAAGGTTACTTATAATTTAGATACCAAAGAGGTAGTAGTAGATTATAAATTACCAAAAAGTCTTGATTTAGTATTCATTACAATCAACGGTATTAAGCTAACAAAAAATGCACAAGGTGTCCAAATAGCATTTGATGGTAGTTCAGTAGTACCAGCAATTAACGACAGTAATGTCTTTAACAAAGAAAAAGGACAAGATGTAAAAGATATGCCAGAAGTTCCTGGTCAAGGAACACAGTATTTTGAGTTACGCTTATTAGCAATGGGACAACATGTTGAGCTAAATAATGCAGCTCAATACCAATCTATTAAAGAAGTTACAGATGCTATGGAAAAAGCATTTGATACTCCAGAAAAAGGCAAAGTACCTATTGGTCCTGGTTCAGGAAACTCGTTACTTTCATTTAATGAAAATTCAAATTGGTTAATAGGAACCGATTTTGGAATCCTTAATGTTGGTACCAAAGAAAAACCGGTATGGACATTAGAAATGCAAGCCGTATTCAACGATCCTAATTTATACGGTTTACGAATTGCAATGGCAGGTGATAAAGCCAAAATTTTTGCAGGCTTGGATTTTGAGATTATGTATAAAAAAATCTCAGATGGAGTAGGAGTATATCAAATAGCGCTTACACTACCAGACGCATTAAGATACTTACAGTTTGGAGCAGTCAATATCACACTTCCTTCTATTGCCTTGGCCATTTATACCAATGGTGATTTTATGGTAGATATAGGATTTCCGTATAAACTTGATTTTTCAAGATCCTTCACTATACAAGCTATTGTACCACCAGGAATTCCAGCAATGGGGTCAGGAGGTTTTTACTTCGGAAAATTAAGTAGTGCTACAACCAAAAAAGTACCACAAACAAATTATGGTAATTTTAATCCAGTAATTGTTTTTGGAATAGGCTTACAGGTAGGTGTTGGATATAGTGTTAACTACGGGGTACTAAAAGCTGGATTTAGCATTACAATTTTTGGTATTTTAGAAGGAGTTATTGCTACATACCATCCATATCAAGGAGCACTTCAAGAAAACAATAAAACAGAAGTAGAAACTTCTTATTACTATTGGTTGCAAGGTACACTTGGGTTAATTGGTAAATTGTATGGCTCTTTAGATTTTGGAATTATTTCGGCATCTGTAAATATTACAGTAAAAGTATATGCACAAGCAATTTTAGAAGCATACAACAAAATGCCTTTGGCTATTGTAGCCTCAGTAGATGTAAGAGTTTCAGCAAAAATAAATTTAGGAATATTCTCTATTAAAATTAACTTTAGTTTCAAAGCAGAAATACGAACAGATCTTACAATCGGTACAGATCAGACAAGTATGGCTCCATGGAACAGACAACTTTCAGAATCTGTTGATGGTAACTATTTAGTATACGCAGAAAAATCAAGTAGATTAATTGAGCTGCCTATAAAACCAATACATTACAACTCTAAATTAGTAGTAAGTGCAGAAGAGAAAGCGCCTACACTTAATATTTATTTAATTCCACACCTAACAGTAGCTGGATCGGAAAATGGCGATTTAAAAAACCAGAAAGCTCAGTATGTTACTACACTATGGATTGATGCCCCTGATGCTGAAAACCCTGATAACACAGTTACTTCTTCGTTTGAGTATTTAAGTCAAGATTTTTTTAGATGGTTAATACAAAACTATGCAGAAGAAACAGCAACAGAAAGTACAAGAACTACAACTGATGGATTAGCAGTATCAGAAACCGATTTACAGGTCTTATTAGCACTATTATCAAACGAAAATACGCCATTACCAATTCCTACAGATAAATTATTATCATTCCTTGAAGATACTTTTGAGGCTGTAAACATTCAAAATGTAACAGAAAGCTCAAAACCTGAAACAGCAGCTGTATTTCCGATGTTTTTCGATTTAGAACTATCTGTTCCAGACGCCGGAGTTGATGTGAATTTCAGTACCTATAATATGGCAACGGATGAATATCTATCTGAAGTTAAAAAATGGTTTAATGAACTCGCAGTAAAAGTATCTGAAGAAAATGCTAATACAGCCTTGAGAAAAAGTGCAGTAGTAGAACATTCATTATCAACATTTGTTTTTGAAGACTACTTTGTACTTATAGGAAAACAACTTATAGGATATGCAGAAGACGCATTAAAAAACTATACTTATCCATTATCTAAAGGTAATAGCCTAAATGCCATGGCAAACTGGGCAAATAATATTAGTACTTCTAATGGAGTAACAAATACTGTTAAGATAAGTGATATTTCTAAAGCGAACCAATCTCACCCTTTAAATGGAGGAGTTGATGTTCATATTACAGGAGTAATGTATACTATTCTTGATGGTGATAATTTTGTTTCTATTGGAGCTAAATACGCCTTAGAAATAGCATTGCTGATTACACAAAATGCAACCATTCCGGGAGTATTACAAGTTCAAGAAATTACGTATGACTCTAAGACTTATACAGTAAAACCTACAGATACTATTAATGAGGTAGCTACAGGATTACAAACTACAGTAGCAGATTTAGCCAATGATTTAAGCTTTCAAAAAAATACACTTCTAACTACTGAAGCAAACTTAACTATAGCAGCTACAAACTATACAGCAAAAAGTGAAGATACTTTTGCAGGAATAGCTAGTACCGTATTTAATAATATTTCAGTTTCAGATTTATTACTACAAAATCAATCTGTACCAGGACTGTTTATAGTAGGTAATTCATTTGTTTATAATAATGTTACTTATACTATTGTGCCTGGAGATACCCTAACAGGTATAACAAAAAAACTAAGTACTCCTACTAATAAGGTAACGGTAAATGACCTTGCTAATGATACACAAATTCAATCATTACAAGTACAGCCACTAGGAGTATTGTTAGTTCAACCTTTTGTACACGCAACAATAACTTTTACCAATCCTGATGATGCAGAAACGCTAGGTAAAATAGCTCAAAAATATAGTACAACTCCAGAAGTTTTAGGAGCAAACTATCATAACCAACAATTAAATGATTTATTCTATAATTCAGATAATTACAGTACAGTAAATATTCCAGAATTAAGATGTTTAGACGTACAAAGTATATTAGATTATTTTAAAGCAAACCATTCATATACACAATTATCTGGTATGGTATCTCGATACCAACTTCATGGAATGAGGTTACCAACTACCTTACCAGGATTAACACTCAATGCAAACTCTCCATGTACAGGTGATGATTGTGCTTTATACCAATTAACAGGACAACAGTTTGAAGTTCCAAGCGATGTTAAAGAAGGATTTACGATCAACTTAATTAATACTACATTAAATTGGTTACAGTTTAATGGAGAAGTTCCTTCTGGAGACCCTAAAAAAGCAACATTACCAATAAAATTAACTGCAGAAGATATATCGCAAATTTCAACAGTGGTTAATTATGCTCAGCAAACAGGTATTGAGCCAGATATTTTAAAACTGGCAGCTATGACACCGTATAATTTAACTCCAGTGCAATATACATTCCAAACCGTAACACAATGGAGTACTTCAGGAGAGGTAAATCTACCTTATGGTAATTTAGGAAGCCAAACAGAAGTTTCTCCTTTAATATGGAATTTCCCATCAGGTTTATTACAGCAAATAGCGTTGCCAAAACGAGCTGGTACAGCAATGGATATTCAAATAGGAACGTATAATGCTGCAACAGGAGTTATGGACTATAAAAACTCTGAGTATTATGGTTGGTCTACACTATTAGAAATAGATATTAAAAAACAAGCAGATGATACTGCTCCGGGTACAAGTGCATTTACTTATGAGTTAATAGGAGCAAATGAGTCAGGAACACAGATTTTAGAAAGATTATTAAGAGTTTTAAACCCTAATTCTTCTAATAATAATCAAGGGGTAATTGAAGATATACAGTGGTTATATGAAGGAAGTGATGGATTACTTTCTGTTGGAAATCTAAATATGAAAACGTTTATTGTTCAATCTAACTTATCAACAGAAACAAACCCTGTACAATTAAAATCATTGCAGAAAGGTCTTGAAGTAGAAGAATCTGAAAAACCTAACGGAGTTTTAAATTCATTATATGATTTTGTAAAACTGTTATGGGAGTGTAGTATTACAAGATCTGGAGGATATTATTTATTATACAATGAAATTGAAGGAAATACAGGTTTCCCTGATACTATTTTTGACAGTTCAGGAAACGGAACAATTTCATTACTGGTTACTTATAGTAATTCATACAATAATATTCTTAAAGATTTTATGAACTGTGCTATAACAGGAGATAAAATAGATACTTCATCTTCTATCGTTTATGCAGAATCTAAAGCCCAAAAAGATTTAAGCTATACAACGACTTCAGCAAATGAAACGCTACAAAGCATTTCATCTCAATACAATATATTAATTAGTGAGCTCGCTAACTTCAATGAAACGGA
>JAUHZI010000075.1 GCA_030426105.1 Bacteroidia bacterium
TTCGCCATTAATTATCTTGTGAAGTATCAAGAATTATTATAGCTCATTTCATGATAAAAAAATAGATTGCTAGCTAGCAATCTACTTATTAATTTTTGAGTTTAAAAATTATTTGTCTGTTTCGTCTAGCACAAACTTGTATCCAACTCCTTTTACCGTTTTAAAATAGTGGTCTCCTATTTTCTCACGGAGTTTACGTATGTGTACATCTATTGTTCTTCCTCCTACAACTACTTCATTTCCCCAAACGCTATCTAAAATTACTTCTCTTTTAAATACTTTTCCTGGCTTTGAAGTTAAAAGAGAGAATAATTCAAATTCCTTTCTTGGTAAAGATATTTTTTCTTCTCCTTTAAAAACTACATATTCGTCTCTATTGATTACAATATCTCCAATTTTTGTAGTGGTATCTGCTTTTTCCTCAGTCTTTAAACGACGTAGTAAAGATTTTACCTTACTTATTAGTACTTTTGGTTTTACTGGTTTGGTTATATAATCATCTGCTCCAGCGTCAAAACCTGCTACTTGTGAGTAGTCTTCTCCTCTAGCAGTTAAAAAAGAGATTATAACATCTTCCAAAGATTTTATATTTCTAATTTTTTCACATGCTTCGATACCATCCATTTCAGGCATCATAATATCTAGTAAGATTAAATGTGGAGTTACTTTTTTTGCTGTTTTTACAGCTTCTGCACCATTACTTGCAGTAAAAACCTGATATCCTTCTGATTTTAAATTGTAACCTACAATTTCTAAAATATCTGGTTCATCATCAACTAGTAAAATTTTAATGTCGCTAGTGTTCATTATTCATTTTTATTGTGTTACCCAAAAGTAATCATAAAAAAGTAAACCCTTTGTGTACATGCTTAACTTAACGTTCATTTAATATTTACTAAACTTTTGCTTAAAAGAAATAAGGAAAAATCTTTTGCTTTTCTTTTTTTGTAGTTTTTGTATCTTTATACAAATTGTTTCCTATGAAAATTATTTCTTCCCTTGGAGAAATTACTTCCAAGGCTAAAGATGCCTTTAAACGATTTCCTATAACCCTTTCATGGGCAATAGTAGGTACGTTGTTTACTTTATTTACGATTGAAGCAAATACTTTTGACAATGCTTTTAACGGTAAGGTTATTTTAATTTTTATTCTAGGAATAAGCTGGTTAATTGCTACTCGTTTTTTTGAAGAACAGTTTAAAAAAGACAATACCTGGGTATTCTTACTAACTCTCGGTTTTCTACTCTTATTTTATTTTAGTGTTGATATTGATGGTTCAGAGATTTACCAAAACTCTATCACACGTTTTGTGCTTTACTTTATAACTGGGCATTTGCTTGTAATGGTTGCTCCTTTTGTTTTTAGTTGGAATAAATCCGCTTATTTTAATTACTTAAAATCTGTTTTTATAGCACTCTTTAGAAGTTTATTTTTCTCCCTGATATTATATTTAGGTATTGTGTTAGCATTACTCGCTATAAAACACTTGTTTAATGTTGATTTTAAAGGAGATCGTTTTTTTCAGGTTTTTGTGCTTTGTATAGGAATTGTAAATACATGGATTTACCTTTCTGATTTTCCTAAGGATGTTCATAACCAACTTGCTATTAACTACACCAAAGCTTTAGAGGTACTGGTTAAGTATATCTTAATTCCATTAGTAATTTTATACCTCATCATTTTATATGCCTATAGCTTAAAAATAGTAATCTATTGGAACTTACCTAAAGGATGGGTTTCTTATTTAGTTATTGCTCTTTCTTTTTTAGGATTTATCGTTCAAATACTTATCAACCCTATTCAAAAAACCATAGATTCTCGCACAATTAAAAAATTTCATCCTTGGTTTTATTATTTGTTATTACCTTTAATAGCCTTGCTTTTTGTCGCTATTTTCAGGCGTATTAACGAATATGGCATTACCGAAAACCGTTATTTCGTATTTATTTTAGCTTGTTGGATTTTAGCCATGACCTTATACATACTTTTTAGTAAACGTAAAAAAATTAAGGTCTTTCCTTTTAGTTTAGCTGTTATTTCTTTTCTTATTTCTTTTGGTTTTTGGGGTGCTTTTTCGATATCAACAAAGAGTCAACTTCTTCAATTTGAAAAAGTATATACTGACATTAAAAATAATGATTTCACTACCTCTTTTGAAAAGAAAAATCAATTACGTTCTATCGTTAGGTATTTAAATAATAAACATGAGTTAGATAAAGTAGAAAGTGTTTTAGGCTATAATCCAAAAACAGTATTTAAAACCGAAAGTAATTGGCAACTACAAAATAAATTAATGGATAGTTTAAATATTAAAGTAACTAACAATCCTTATAAAGGATACCCAAACTATTACTATAATGTTGATGAACAAAACTTAACCATTAACACCAAGAACTACGATATTTTAAAAAAAATATTTCTTAATAGTTATAATAAAGAAACTACAATTCAAGAATATCGTTTTTATTTAAGTGAAAAACTTAATACTATTAAAGTTTTAAAAGGTGATACTTCTATTGGTGAGATTGATTGCTCTAGTATGATTAAAAAACTTAAATCCCAAGAAAAGAATTACAATATATCACCTAATTTAATGACAGTTGAGCATCATTTTAAAACACTAAGTGTAAAGTTTATTTTCAAAAGTATTAGCTTATCAAAAATAGATGATGATGCTACCGAAAATTATTTATCTAACGCTGATATTTATGCTTTAATTAAAGAAAAAAATGCTGAATAAACTTAACCTACAAAACATCTTGTTTTTAGATATCGAAACGGTTCCTGAAGTAGAATTTTTTACTGATTTATCTACTGAAATGCAAGAGTTATATGCTTTGAAAACACAATACCAACGTAAAGATGAATTTACTCCTGAAGAGTTTTATCATCGAGCAGGTATTTGGGCTGAGTTTGGAAAAATAATCTGTATTTCTGTAGGGTATTTTGTAGATCGTAAGGGGGTAAACCAACTTCGAGTTACTTCTTTTTATGGTGATAATGAGCATAAACTTTTGGTTGATTTTAAAAATTTATTAGATACACATTTTAACCATCCAAACCATCTATTATGTGCGCACAACGGTAAAGAATTTGATTTTCCATATATAGCACGACGTATGATTATCAATCGAATTGACTTACCTAGTAAACTCAATTTATTTGGAAAAAAGCCTTGGGAGGTTCCGCATTTAGATACTTTAGACCTATGGAAATTTGGTGATTATAAACACTATACTTCTTTAAAATTACTTACCGCTATTTTAGGAATTCCATCACCCAAACAAGATATTGATGGTAGCGAAGTTGCTAATGTTTATTACCAAGAAAAAAACCTATCGCGTATTGTCGAATATTGCGAACGAGATACCGTAGCGGTAGCTCAACTTTTATTACGGTTTTTAAATAAGCCTTTATTGGAAGATGCACAAATAGTCCGTGTATAAGCAAATTCTTTTCGAGTTATGTTCAAAATTTTTAAAAAAATGTAAGAAAATATTATTAATTGTTGTCGCATATATTATATTTGTGTCATCATTAAATTTTTAGTTATGACACTAACACAAAAACAAGCTACCATAGCATTTGGTATTTTAATGGCCTTCTTTATGGCTTTGGCAATGTCTTTTATCATGGTTCTCATAAACGTAGGTATGGTACCTTCCTTTTTTATACTATGGATGAAAAGCTTTCTAATTGGATTTCTCGTTGCTGTTCCTACTTCTATGATTGCGGCACCTGTTTCGAAAAAATTATTGAAAAAACTCACATATAATGGATAACAAAAAACCTAAATACTGGATTATCACAGCTTCAAAAGAACATGTTAAAAATGGTATAAAGGGTGGCTTTGCTCAAGCTTGTCATGGTAAAGCAGCGCCTTTACAAAAAATGAAAACAAACGATTTTGTAATCTATTACTCTAGTAAACAGTTTTTCAATAAAAAAGACAAATGTCAGGAGTTTACCGCTATTGGAAAGGTACAAAATGATACAGTTTATCCATTTGAAATATCTCCAAATTTTTGTCCTTTTCGTTTAGATATTAATTTTTTTAATGCAAAAGATATACCTATTTTGCCACTTATTAACGATTTAGAGTTTATAGTAAACAAACAAAAGTGGGGGTATCCTTTTCGTTGGGGGACATTAGAAATAAGTGAACCTGATTTTAAACTCATTTCAAGCCACATGCTTTATGAAGAACACCATTAATTTTAACTTTGAAAATCCAAATGAAAACCTAGGCTATTTACTTTGGCAAACTACTATGCTTTGGCAACGACAAATGAATAGAGCCTTAGATGAAATTGGATTAACACATACACAGTTTGTAATTTTAATGGCTTTAGCATGGCTTTTAAAAACTTCGGAAGAGGTCACTCAAAAAGAGATTGCTGATCACAGTAATACCGACAGAATGATGGTGTCTAAAATCTTACGAACATTACAGAAAAATAAACTTATAGAAAGAAAAGAACACAAAACCGACACAAGGGCAAAATGTGTTTTTTTAACGCAGACAGGAATCGAAGTATTGCAAAAAGCTATCGACATTAAGACGGCTGCTAACAACCTTTTCTTTTCGAAACTAACAGATAAAAAACAATTTGCTCAACAACTGAAATTAATCATTGAATAAGTGTTATTCAACAAAGCAAGATTACATCGGCTAATCTTCCAACTTCATTGAAAGTTCAAACCAACGTTCTTCTTTTTCTTCTAAGCTTTCTATAATTTCTTGTAGTTCCAAAGATTTTTCATTGATATCATCCATCGCTATTTCTCCGTTGGTGAATTGCGCTTCTAATTTTACTTTCTTCTTTTGTAACCTTTCAATATCAACCTCTAGTTGACCAAACTCTCGTTTTTCATTATAACTTAACTTTCCTTTCTGAGGTGTTTTTTCTTGCTTTTCAGCTACTTTCTTCTCTTCTTTAGGCTCTGGTGATAAAGAGCTTTCATATGCTCTGTAATCAGAGTAATTTCCTGGAAAATTTTCTACTTCTCCATTTCCTTTAAAAACAAATAAGCCATCAACTATCTTATCCATAAAATAACGGTCGTGTGATACTACCATTAAGTTTCCAGGGTAATCCAATAAGAAACTTTCTAATACATTTAAGGTTACTACATCTAAATCGTTGGTAGGCTCATCAAGAATTAAAAAGTTAGGGTTTTGAATTAAAACAGCACAGAGGTACAAACGCTTCTGCTCTCCTCCACTTAATTTTTCGACAAAATCATATTGCTTTTTTCTATCAAATAAAAAGCGTTCTAATAACTGAGCTGCAGAAATTCTTCTTCCTTTGGTTAACGGAATTTCTTCTCCAAACTCTTTAATAACTTCTATTACTTTTTGTCCTTCTTTTATTTGGATTCCTTTTTGAGTGTAGTAACCAAATTTTACCGTTTCTCCAACAATTACTTTACCTCCATCTACAGGAATTTTGCCTGTTAGTATGTTTAAGAAAGAGGATTTCCCTGTTCCGTTTTTTCCGATAACTCCTATACGCTCTCCTCGTTTAAAAACATAGTCAAATCCATCTAAAATAACTTTATCTCCAAAGTTCTTTTTTAGTTTATGAAGCTCTACTATTTTGCTTCCTAAACGCTCCATGTTAATTTCTAGCTGAACTTCATGCTCTTTTCTTCGTTGATGTGCTTTTTCTTTAATTTGGAAAAAGTCATCAATACGTGATTTAGATTTGGTAGTACGTGCTTTAGGCTGACGACGCATCCAATCCAGCTCTTTTTTAAACAAGCTTTTTGCTTTGCTTAAGTTTGTTGCTTCTAAAGCTAATCGTTCTTCTTTGTTTTGAAGGTAATATGAGTAGTTTCCTTTGTATTTGTATAGTTTTCCGTTATCTAATTCTATAATCTCATTACACACACGTTCTAAAAAATAACGATCGTGTGTTACCATGAATAAGGTTATTTTTTCCTTAGCGAAAAATGCTTCTAACCACTCAATCATTTCCAAATCTAAATGGTTGGTTGGCTCATCAAGTATTAATAAATCAGGTTTATTAATTAGAATAATTGCTAACGATAGTCGTTTTTTTTGTCCTCCAGAAAGCTTTCCTACTTTTTGTGACAAATCATCAAGCTTTAACTTAGAAAGAATTTGCTTGTATTGTGTTTCAAAATCCCACGCATTATGCTGCTCCATCAACTCAAATGCTTTTTGATAGCTTTCAGTATCATCAGGATTTTGCAATGCTTTTTCGTACTGCTGAATAATTGGAAGAATGGTGTTTTCTGTAGAGAAAATAGTTTCTTCTATAGTTAAGTCGGGATCCAAATCATCATCTTGTGCTAGATAAGCAATATTAATTCCTTTTCTACTGATAACTTGGCCTTCATCTGGTGTATCTTTTCCTGCAATTATGTTTAAAATAGAGGTTTTTCCACTACCATTTTTAGCAACAAAGGCTATTTTTTGGTCTTTATTAATTCCAAAAGAAATATCTTCAAATAAGACCTTTTCGCCATACGATTTTGCTATGTTTTCTACTGATAGGTAATTCATTCTCTAAAATTTTATGCAAAGAAACAAAAAACCCGAGCAATTGCTCGGGTTTTGTTATAATTAAAAGAAAAGCTATTATTTCTTCATTAATTTAATGGTTTCTGATTTTTTACCATCGTTCGCCTCTAATAAATAAATTCCTGTTTTTAAATTAGAAACATTTACAGTACCATTAACTGTTTTTCCTGTTAATACAACTCTACCAATTGTATTTGTTATTTTATAACTTACATTTTCGTTGCTTCCAAATTTTACAGTAACATTACTTATTGCTGGATTTGGGTATGCTGTTAAGCTCGATTTTGCTTCTCTATCTAATGGTTCAGCAAACTCATCACCTGTACCTGATACTGCTACTGAAGATGATGAGTTAACAATATTAACTGTATAATCTTCTACTTCTCCATCTGCAAAAGTTTCACAGGCTGTTGATGCTCCGTTGTACTTCATAGATACACGCATTCTTGTTTGTCCTAATAACGCGCTTGATGGAATAGATATGTTTGCTGATCTATTTGCTGCTGTACTAGAAGAACCTAAAGATGTTTGTTCACTACTTTCAAAAGTTCCGTTACGATTATAATCAATCCAAACCGTAAAATACTCAGTATATGAAGAACCACTAAATCCTGCACTCACAATGATTTGGTTTGTTGTTCCTTGAGTAACTGTTGCAACTTTATTCGTGAAATCACCATACCCTCCATTTGCAGAAGTTGTATTTGTCATTCCTCCAAAAGAAACATAATCTATCCACTCGTAAGTAACTCTATTTCCTTTTGAAGAACAATAGCTAACAACATTATCTAATGTAGTTACATTTACCGTATTACTTGCTGAAGAAATATTTCCTGCTGCATCTTTTGCTTTTACTGAGAAAGTATAAGCTGTATTAGCTGTTAACCCTGTTACATTGTAAGATGTTGTTGTAACAGTTGTTAATTTAGTTGCTCCTTGATATACGTCATATCCTGTAACACCTACATTGTCTGTTGATGCTGTCCAAGATAAAGTTAATGTAGTTTGTGCAACGTTTGATGAAGCTAAACTACTAGGTGCAGTTGGTGCTTGAGTATCTGCTATTGCAGCTCCAATATTTACTGTATAGTCTTCTACTTCACCGTAAGAGAATGATGCCTCACAAGCTGTTGGTGTTGCATTATACTTCATAACGATTCTCATTCTTGTTGCTCCATCTAAAGCTGAACTTGGTACTGTAAACGATGTGCTTACAGGAGTGTCTTTAGATTTAGCTTTTGTCCACACTGTTTCTCCTGCATCAGAAAAATCTCCATCTTGGTTGTAATCAATCCAAACACCATATCCTTCATCATAACTACTTCCTGTCCAAGTTGGTGTAATTGTAATTGTATTTGATTTTCCTTTTTCTAAATCTGTAGAAATTGCAGTATGATCAGAGTATCCATTTCCTCCTCCTGAAGAATTATCGATACTTCCTAATTGAACTCTTCCAATATATTCATCAGAAACACTATCTCCTTTAGAAGTACAATACGTAATTGTTGCTGCTGTAGTAGTTGCGTTTACGGTATTACTATCTCCTGAAATATTTCCTGCTGCATCTTTTGCCTTTACAGTAAAAGTATACGCTGTACTTGCTGTTAATCCGGTTACATTATATGAAGTAGTTGTTGAACTTCCTATTTTAGTTGCTCCTTGATATACATCATACCCTGTTACTGCAATATTGTCTGTTGAAGCTGTCCAATTTAACGTTAAACTTGTTGCTGTTATAGAGCTTGCTGCTAAACTAGTTGGAGCAGACGGTGCTTCAGTATCAGCAGCAGCATTACTAGTAAATGAACCTGTAAACACTCCTCTACCGTATGTAGAAGCAATTACTTTATTTGTTGTATGATCTCCACTTACATTCCAATAATCAAATGAAGTAACACTAACATCACTCATTCCATTATATGCTTGATTCCAGTTAGGGTTTGCATCATTAAAATTAGATGTTGACCAAACTCCTAATTGAGTTGCTAAAATAGCTTCAGTTCTGTCTAATGGATTTTGTAAAATATCTCTTACAGGAATATTTGGTAGGTTTCCTTCTTTGCTTACCCAATTCGCTCCTCCATCTGAAGTAGCCCAAACACTTGTTACCCCGTAGTTATGTATCGTTACGAAAATATCATCTTCAGTAGCTCCAAATCTTACTGAAGATACCGAACCAACAAAAGGTGTATTTATGTTTGACCATGTAGCATTAGAATTAGTAACGTTTGTTAACTTTAATAGTTTACCATTCGCTAATCCTACAAACCATGCATTATTTGTAAAAGGAGATGCTTGAAAAGCTGTTGGACTTGCGTCTAATAATGCATTTGTAATATTTCCTTTTGAATTTGATGCTACATTAATACTCAATATTGAGTTAGCAGAACTTGTTGATGCATTTGATAATAGACGATTTGCATCATTATCATACCCCATAGGGTTTACAAAATCTCCTGTGTTTTGATCACTTGATAACGTTGTTGCTCCTCCTTGCTGTCTACCTAAACCATTCCAAGGCAAGCTAAACCTATATATTACATTATTTACATACGTAGCAATCATATAGTCTCCATCTTTATCAACGAAAGTGTAGAATCCGTCACCATCACTTAATTGAGTAGAGCTATTAATTCCTGCGACTGCACTTCTAAATGCTTGTGTACCATTATCTTGTGCTCCTGCACTAAAAATTCCGTCAACATCTCCTGCTCCATCAGGACCAATACCTGCTTTTACAAACTGAGTTACATTATAACCTTTGTTTCTTACACTAATTGTACTTCCTGAATTTCCTGAATAATAAATTCCTCCATCATTACCGAATAATATTTTAGAAGAGTCATTATTTCCAAAAGCCATTGAGTGTTGATCTGCATGAACATTTTGATGACCAAAACCTCCGTACCAGTGTGATAATTGAGACCAAGAAGAACCTCCGTTTGTGGTTTTAAATAAGTCGATACCTCCAACATATACAATATTATCATTTGTTGGGTCTGCTTCAATTACTAAGTCATAAAACGCTTGTCCTCGACAAAAATCGTTTGCCGAAATGTTTGTATCTGCATCATTTGGTAATGATGTTGCACTTGCTGTTGAAAAAGCATTTGTTGTTTTATAAATATGAACAGGCGCTGTACTTGTTGTTCCTTGTGTTAATGCATAAATCTTATTTGCATCAGTAGCAGAAGGTTCAATTTCTACTCTATTAGATTCAGTTAATGGAGATGCAGCTGCTTCTGTCCAAGTACCTCCATTTGTTGAGCTAAACACTCTACCTCCACCTTCTCCTAAGGCAGAAGCAATAGTACCCATCCATAAAGTATTGTTAGCGCTTACCTCTAAATCATTAGCTATATAATAATAGTCTTTTCCTCCAAAAGTATACTTCATATTAGCAGATTCTATTCTACTCCAATTTGCCCCGTTATCTGTAGAACGATATAATCCAGCAGATTGTAATCCTAACCAATTTCTAGGACTAGAAGAATCTCCGTACACGTGTGCTCCTACTGCAACGAATAATTCTGTTGAAGTTCCATTATCCCATGCTAACACATCGTTTACGAAATGAACTCCTGATAAGAAAACATTACTTGCATTATAATTAATAATTGCATCTCCTGCTGCTGGTATATTAACAGCATTCCATGTTGTACCTCCATCGGTAGTTACATAAACACCGTTTCCTACCACATCACCTGCTGTGTATTGTTCTCCTGTACCTACATACCATCTGTTAGAGTTTCTTGGATCTACTGTAATAGAAGTTACAGATAAATTCCCTGGTACATTTTGTACTCTTGTCCATTGTGAGTTAGCATTACTGATATCAGTATTTTTCCATAAACCTCCACTTACTCCACCTGCATATACAGTATTATTTGTAGCGTCATTTGGATCAAATAAAACAACTCTTGTACGTCCTCCTACATTATTAGGCCCTCTTTCTGCCCAAGAATTTCCATTGTCTCCTGGACTTTTTTGTTGTGCTCTCTTTTTCAACAGATCTTCTCTCAATCCTGCTAAACTTCCATCTTCCATTTTTCCTGTAGCTGGATTCATGGTGAGTAACTGCATTTGATCAAAATACCTGTTAGGTGGTAACCCTCTAAGTTTTCTTTCTTTTTTCCCCCATTTTAACGATTCATTTAAAGGACTTTCCTTTAAAAAAGTACTATGTACTTTACGTTGTTCGGCCAGTTTATCAGCAACATCTTGCTTTTTAAGATAATCTGAACCAATAATTGAAACTGCTGCAACAGACAGACCTCCAATTAGAAATTTAAACTTTTTGTTCATTTGAATCAATTTAAGTTGAATAATTAAGTTTTTTATTTCCTAATTCTTTTACAATTCTACCTTTTTCTTTATCCTTTATACCTTTTGAATAGACTCATTTTAACCCTTTACAAACTAACTTTTAATAGTTTAGCCACCCCTAGCTAAGTCAAAGATTTTATTCTCAATGGTATTTTACAATTTAAAACAAGCAAAAGCCTGAGTAAAAAACTCAGACTTTTGTTTTTCTTTAATGTTTTTAAAAACTTACTTTTTAAATAATTTAGTTGTAAGTAATTTTTGTCCATCATTTACCTCTAAAATGTACATTCCAGTATTTAACTTTGAAACGTCTAGATTAGAAGATTTTAAACGACCTTCTTTAACTACTTTCCCAACAGTATTTATAAGTTTATAATTTATTTTTTCTGCTTTTGAAGCTAGTTTTATTTGTATAAAATCTACCGCAGGATTAGGATATGTTAATAAATCTAAGTTTTCTTCATTTCCTATTGCTTCTCCGCTAATATTTGCTGCAAAACCAGTTATTGTAGCTACTGAAGAACCAGAAGAAATATTAACAGTATAATCTTCTACCTCACCATAAGTAAATGTTTCACATGCTGTTTGAGCACTGTTATACTTCATAGAAACTCTAAGTCTTGTAGTTCCTGAAACATTTGATGGAATTGTAAAATCTTCATAAAGCTCACCAGCACTTGAAGAAGAACCATTTAGTACTACTTCAGTGTCTTCAAAAACACCATCTTTATCATAATCAATCCATGCTTTCCAGTACTCAGTATAAGAAGAACTACTAAATCCAGCACTTACATATAATCTATTAGATCCTGGAGCCACATTCATTGTAAGGTTTGTATAATCTTTATAACCACCATCGTTTCCTGTGTTATTATCAACTCCTCCCATAGAAACTCTATCAATCCATTCGTAAGAAGAATTATTTCCTTGAGAAGCACAATACTCTACTGCTGATACTTCTTTTGTTGTAAATGTTGCTGTATTACTCGATGCTGAAACATTTCCTGCAGCGTCTTTAGCTTTTACTGTAAAGTTATACGTTGTATTTGCAGTTAATCCAGTTAAGTTCATTGATGTACCACTAACAGTTCCTGCACTTGTAGCTCCATTAAATACCTCGTAACTAGTTACTCCAACATTATCTGTAGACGCTGTCCAACTTAATGTTGCTGTTGTTTCTTCAACATTAGATGCAGTTACTGAAGAAGGTGCCGTTGGTGCTTCTGTATCTGGTGTAGCATTTGTAATATTAACTGTATAATCTTCTACTTCACCATAAGAGAATGTTGCTTCACAAGCTGTTGGTGTAGCATTATATTTTAATACAATTCTCATTCTAGTAGTTCCTTGAGTTGCTGAAGCTGGTACTGTAAATGATGTACTTACAGGAGTATCTTTCGATGCTGCTTTCGTCCAAACTGTTTCTCCAGAATCAGAAAAATCTCCATCTTGATTATAATCAATCCATACTCCATAACCTTCACTGTAAACAGTACCTGTCCATTTAGGAGTAATAGTTATTGTATTAGAATCACCAATAGATAAATCAGTTGAAATTGTAGTGAAATCAGAATATCCTCCACCTCCATCAGAAGTATTATCTATACTTCCTAATTGGACTCTTTCAATATATTCATCAGCAACACTATTTCCTTGTGAAGAACAATAATTAAGTGGTGGTGTTCCTGTTGTTGTTACATTTAATGTTCCTGGTGTTCCTGTTCCGCCTGTTGTACATTTTGCAGCTACTGATACTGTATATTCTGTTCCACTTAATAATCCTGTAGCGTTAAATGATGTTCCAGCTACATTTGTTGTATTTCCTCCAATAGTTACATCGTAAGAAGCTGCTCCTGAAACTGCCGTCCAAGTTACTGTAAACCCATTATCACCAATATTTGATGAATTTAAGTTTGTTGGTGCTGCTAAAGCACAAGTTTGTACAAACTCTTCTCCTACATTAACTGCATAAAAAGCATTTGTTGTAGAAATTACTTCTTGAGAGTTTGCTCCATATAAATCGGTAGCAGCTTGAATAGCACCAGTTCTTGCATCAGCAAAAGTTGAACTAGCTGATAAATAATTAGCTTCGGTACGATAAGCAATTTTAGCTGCTTTTGTTATACCTATTCCCGTTACATTATAGTTATCACTTGCATCATTTGTTCCAGATCCACCAACTGATAGTAAATAAAACCATTTATTTAAAACTCCTGAGTTTGTGTGAACTCCACAGTAATCATTAAATCTTGTTGGTGTACCACAGTTTGGGTTCTTCCAATAAGTTCCTCCATAAGTATCTGGTTGCCCTTGTGATTTTGGATCATTCATAGAACGTAAAGCAGCAGAACCACTACGTCTGTCTATTTCATCTCCTATTAACCAAACTGAAAGGTCTGGGTTTAAATCGTTTCCATTTCCTTTTGCAAAATGTTCAACAGCTGCTCCCCAAATATCTGAGAAACCTTCATTTAAAGCTCCTGATTCTCTTTGGTATGCTAAGTTTGCTGTATGAGTACATACTGCGTGTCCTATTTCATGGGCAGCAACATCGATAGAAGTTAAGGCATCGAAGTTACCATTTCCTTCTGTTCCATTCGAAGAACCATCTCCATAAGACATTACAGAACCATTCCAAAAGGCATTATCATAGTTAGTATCAACATGTACATAGCTTCTAATTTGAGCTCCACTATTATCATAACTATTTCTGTTATGCTTTTGTAAAAAATACTCATAGGTCATCATTGCTCCCCAATGAGCATCTAACGCTGCATCATCTTTATTAGCACTATGTTCTGCTGTAGTCCAATTATTATCATTATCAGTAAACTGATCGTAATTTGTAACATATGGATATGTAGAACCTGGTGCTTGATTTTTTGCATCTCTGGTGTAAATTTTTCTTCCAGAATCACTTAAAATGTAGTTTCCTCCACTTAATGATGTTTCAATAGTTCTTGTTCCACTATAACGAGTTTGTGCAGTACCTGATGCAAACGCTGCTGTTATAGCTTCTGTAGCTTTTTTACTTTTTTTAGCATGCTCGGTAAGTTCACCTACATGACCAAATTCATCTAAATGCTTAATAATAGCATTGTACAATAATGCTTCTCCTGTGTGAGCATCTATATATAAATAACCTCTGCTAAGTGGTTTTGTAGCAAAGATGTCAAATTTATAAGCTAATCTTGGTTCTTTTTTTCCAATTACCTCTCTAGGAAGAATTAATAATTCCCCTTCAGGTTTTTTATAGTTATCCATTTCTTTAGCAGCATCAGGAAATTCCCATAAATACTTTTCTGCTCCTGTGTGTGATAAAGCTTTTTGAAATGCTTGAGTTTTTGATAGCTTAGGAATTACTTTTACCTTTCCAACATCATAAAACTCACCATTCATACTCATTAAAGAACCATTCTTTGCATGTGCTGTATAAGTGGCAAACTCTACTTTTACTCCTTTAAATTTTTGTTGAAATTTTTCATGTGTAAAGCCTAAATCATCTCTATTTGATTTAATTTTTTGTAAGCCATCATTTTTAAATAGCTTTAATTTTTGTCTAATTAAATCTGGTGCCTTTTGTAAAGATACCTTTGAAGATTTGTTGAACTTAACGTGTTTTAACTCTCTATTTTCTTGGGCGTTTATCGTATAAACTCCTGCGAATAAAAAAGCAGATAAAAACACAGTTCTTGCATAATTGTGTTTCATTTTTGAAGGGTTTAGTTAATTGATTTTAATTAAAAAGCCTGAGAAATAACTCAGGCTTTCTGTAAGAGTTATTTTTTAAACACCTTAGTAGTTAGTAATTTTTGACCATCATTAACTTCTAAAATATACATTCCTGTATTTAGTTTAGAAACATCGATGCTTGAAGAATTTAAGCGTCCCGCTTTCATTACTCTACCAATTGTATTTACAATTTTATAAGTCATATTATCAGCTCTAGAGGCTAATTTTACTTGTATGAAATCTACTGCTGGATTTGGGTACGACATTAAGTCTAAACTGTTTTCATTACCCAATCTCTCACCATTTACACTAGCTGAAGATTCTTGTCTTGTACTAGAAACAATATTTACTGTATAGTCTTCTACTTCTCCATAAGTAAATGTTTCACAAGCTGTTTGAGCAGCATTATATTTCATAGAAACACGCATTCTTGTTGTTCCTAAAGTTGCTCCTGCAGGAACATCAACTGTAGATGTTAAGTTATTTGCACTTGATGAAGATCCTGTTACAACTTTTTCACTACTCTCAAATGTTCCGTTTTGATTAAAATCAATCCAAACAGCCCAATGCTCTGTATATGAAGAACTACTAAACCCTGCACTAATAGTCATTTGGTTTGAGCTTCCTACAGCCAACGTTGCTGTTTTAGAAGTAAAATCAGCATATCCTCCATTATCTCCAGTTGCATTAGTCATTCCTCCTAACTCAACATTATCAATCCACTCATAAGAAGAGTTGTTTCCTTTTGATTCACAGTATGAAACTGAGTTTGATAAAGTTGTTACGTTTATTGCACTACTAGAAGCAGAAACATTTCCTGCTGCATCTTTTGCTCTTACTGAAAAAGTATAAGTAGTTGCTGCTGTTAATCCTGTTACATTTGTTGTAGTTCCTGTTACAGAACCAATATTAGTAGTTCCTTGATAAACATCATAACCAGTTACTCCAACGTTATCCGTAGATGCTGACCAGTTTAATGTTAAAGAAGTTTGGGTTACACTAGAAGCTGCTAAGTTTGTTGGTACAGTTGGCGCTGTTGTATCTGCTGTTCCTGCTCCAATTACTACTGTATAGTCTTCTACTTCTCCATAAGAAAATGAAGCTTCACATGCCGTTGGTGTTGCATTGTATTTTAAAACTACACGCATTCTTGTTACTCCATCTGTAGCAGAAGCTGGCACTGTAAAAGATGTACTAACTGGTGTATCTTTAGATGCAGCCTTTGTCCAAACAGTTTCTCCTGAATCAGAAAAATCTCCATCTTGATTATAATCTATCCAAACACCATATCCTTCGTTATATACAGTTCCTGTCCAAGTTGGTGTAATAGTAATTGTATGAGAAGTTCCTTTTACACCAACTTGGACAGGAACTG
>JAUHZI010000242.1 GCA_030426105.1 Bacteroidia bacterium
GTAAGCCATATTGAACATTTTCTTCGTTGATTTTGATTGTGCCATAATTCTTGATTTTTAAATTTTGGGGATTAATATTTATTCTTGTTTTCTTGTTAATTACTTTTGTTAGTACCTAAATAATCTTGTACTGTTCTAAATCCGATATAACTTCTTGCTGTATCTGCATATTCCCAGTCACGAGAACTTACTTCTAAGAAGTATGCTACATCTTTCCAAGATCCTCCACGGATAATCTTTCTTCTGTTTTCTTTAATCTCTACGTTAGGGTTCATTGTAGATCCCATATAGTAAGACATTTGGTTATAAGCTGTATTTGTCCATTCAGAAACATTACCTGCCATATTAAACAGTCCGTACTCATTAGGGTTATATGACATAGCTTCAACTGTATATAAAGCACCATCTGCGGCATAATCACCACGAACTGGCTTAAAGTTAGCTAAGAAACACCCTCTATCACTTGTAGTACTTGGTCCACCCCAAGGATATTTACCATAATCTAGACCTCCACGAGCAGCATATTCCCACTCAGCCTCTGTTGGTAATCTGAACGCTGGAACTAAACCTAGTTTTTTTCTTGATCGTTGGAAATTATTCTTTGTTTGAGTTCTCCAGTGACAAAAAGCTTTAGCTTGATTCCAAGTAACTCCAACTACAGGGTAGTTTTCGTATGCTTTATGTCCAAAATACTCTTGGTGCATTGGATCATTATATGAATAATTAAAATCTTTAATCCATACGGTAGTATCTGGGTATACATTAATAACCTCATCTCTTAAAAAGTCTTTTCTATTCTTTCCTATTCTTGCGGCAGCTTCATTATCGAACCAGTAATATCTATAGTTTAATAACTTTGTATTAAACGTTCTAATTCCATTTAAGGCTTCATCTTTTTTGATATATAAAGAGTCCATTACTTCTACATAATCTGCATCAGGATAGTCTTGAGAGTCCCAAATCAGTTCCTCTTCCCAATTCAATGGTTTTAATGAATCCAGCCCTTCTCCTAACTCGTAGTAATTTTCACGCATATATTTTTCATACGGAGTCTCATTTACTGTATCTTTTGATGCAAAAGCATATAATTGAATTCCTTGTGCGTTTTTACCTGTATTAGCTGCATCATCTCCACCTAAAGAAGCAAACTCTGCTTGATAAGCTAACTTAGTTCTTGTAATAGAATCTCTTACCCAATGAACAAATGCCTTGTACTCACTATTTGTTATCTCTGTTTCATCCATATAAAATGGCTGTACAGTAACAGTTTTTGTTGGAGCATTCATTGCTCCCATAGGGTCTTCATCTTGTTTACCCATTGTGAAAGATCCTCCTGGGATTTTAGCCATACCGTATGGTTTCTCTGCAAACCATTTTCTTTTAGACTTTACTCCTACCAATTCTCCTC
Organism: Bacteroidia bacterium; assembly: GCA_030426105.1. Taxonomy (GTDB): domain Bacteria; phylum Bacteroidota; class Bacteroidia; order Flavobacteriales_D; family Parvicellaceae; genus S010-51. Next base: position 1,409 of record JAUHZI010000242.1, read on the forward strand.
TATCTCCACTTGAACCACAAGAGTAGATGATAGATGCTAACAATGCAAGTACTGTTATTTTTTTCATATTATATCTTTCTTATAAAAGAGGCGTAAACCTATTATTTTTTTTATTAAAAAACAATTACGAGTTATTATTTTTTACAGAACATACAACTTTCTCCTAAACAAGCTTTTGCAATGCTTTATACCACCTCTCTGGTGTTTTTTGCTGCAACGCTTGTTCATAATCTCGATAGTTACATGGTATTAACGCAGGTCTTTTGTGTTTATTATTCGATATTAAATTTATTTCCATCCACCAACGACCACTTTTATCACTTTTATAAAAGTTTATTGGGTCGTCATCATTCAAAAGTACCGTGAATTTTTGGTAACTTTCTTTTGTTGCATATGGGTAATCTTTAGCTCTTGAATTCACTCCTTCTATGAAATACCAAATTACTTGAGCTATTAAATTCGCTGTTTGACTATTTGAGTCTAACTTACTATTGTACTCGTATATCCCAAAAGATGTTACTTTATCACTAATTCCTGCATAACGTGCAATAGCACATATCTCCTCTCCATAAAACCCATTAGGTGAGGCATTTTGATTAGCAGGAGCTTCACTTTGTCGAACACTACCTACATCTATACTTACAACATCTGCATCACGCATTATAGGCTCAACCAACGTCACATCTTTAACCTGTCCTAACCTGTAAGCATCAAAATACAATTTATCTAGTAAATTAATTTCTTCTTGTGAGTTAAAGTATGTTTGATAGCCAATATTACTAAAATTAAATAAATTGTTTGGTTCTTCCATAACAATTCTACTCACATATGATCTTGAACTTAGCTCTTCTTCTATAGTACCTAAGTCAAATCGGCTATCTACAGCCACTAAATTAACTGTTTGCTCTAACTCATCATAAGCTCTATAATTCGCGTAAGTTAAATCTTGCCCTCCACCAATTATTACTGGAAGTATATTTTTTTTCAGTAAAGATGCTACTGATGATTTAACAGCAAAATAGGTATCTTCTAAAGTATTACCTTTTTCTATATTTCCTAAGTCTGCTATATGTGTGTACCAATTCCCAGGAAACAGTTGATACAAGTGCTTACGAATTTCATGTAGTTCTTTACCACTACCAAAATTATCTACTGCACCTCTGTCATCTTTGACCCCTAAAATAGCTATAGAAACTTCTGTTAAGTCTGGAAAACCATCCTGAACAGTATGAAGTTGAATATTTCTTCCCAACGCGGAAGATGACTGTAAAGCCACGTGAGTAGCCACAGAATCTTCAATAGGTGTAAAGAAGTCTATATTCATTATTAAGGGGGAATTTAAGTGTCGCAATATACTAAACTATTTTTTTTCTGAAAGCTTCTTTATTTTTTTTTGGCAGCTTTCTTTTTGGTTGCTTTTTTCTTAGGCGTTTTTGCCTCTATTATTTTAACAGCCTCTTCTTGTGTTAGTTTTTCTATTTCTGTGGTTTTAGGAAGTTCTACTTTTACCTTCCCTTTTATCACATTAAAACGTCCCCAACGTGCTTTTTCTACGCGAATACCAACTTCTTCAAAGTTATGAATTAGCTTTTCACGCTCTTTTCGTTTTTTATCTTCAATTAACTCTTCTAAATCTGCTTGGCTTAGATTATCAAAATCGTATTTTTTATTTACGTTGATAAAAATAGAATTCCATTTAATAAAAGGTCCAAAACGTCCAACTCCTTTTTGAATTGGCATACCTTCATATTCTCCAATAGGAGCATCTGCTTTCCTTTTTGCTTCTATTAACTCAACAGCTCTATCCATATCT
>JAUHZI010000004.1 GCA_030426105.1 Bacteroidia bacterium
TTAATTTCTGCAGTTTCAAAAGAAGCAATATATACTCCTAGAATGCTAATAACCATACCTAACAAGCCAATAAGTAAGATATTTCCAGAAAGCCCTTCTCTATACATAACAAAAATAAAGGAAAAGAAAACAAGTAACGTTCCTGCATCAGGTTGCAAAAGAATGAGTCCCCCAGGAATAGCAAGAATGAGTACTACAGTTGCTTTTGTTCGGATGTCCTGAAGCTTAACATTAATTTGACTCATGTAATAAGCAATTGCCATTGCTGATGCAAATTTTGAGAATTCGGAAGGTTGCAAAGAAAAGCTGCCTAGTTTAAACCACGATCGAGCTCCATTAATTGGTGGCATTACTAATACTACCATAAGCATAGCTATTACTATACCATAAGTTAAGTAGGAAGATTTTTTTATTAAGCTACTGTCCATCAGAAGGATAATTCCCCCAATAGTAGAAGATACAGCAATCCAGAATAACTGTTTTCCATACGGTTTTGTCCAAGTATAAATGGCTGGAAAATTTTCATCATAACTAGAAGAATAGATTGTCAATAACCCCATAAAAGCTAATGCGAAATACATTAGCAATAATGGAATATCGATTTTCTTTAATATGTTTTGTTCTCTAGCCATTAGTGTTTAAAATCAGAGTGTTTGGTTAAGATAACGGCATCTAAAATTCTTTTTTCTTTTTTCTTTCCGCGCTCCGATAATTTACCTTTTAGATATTTTTCAATCATAACGCTTGCTATAGGAGCGGCCCAAGTTCCTCCCCAAGTTCCATATTCTACATATACTGCAATTGCTATCTTAGGGTTGTCTTTTGGGGCGAATGCTATAAAGACAGAGTGGTCATTAAAACTCTTATTTTCTACCGTACCTGTTTTTCCGCATACAGCTATACTGTCGATTTGTGCTTGTCTAGCAGTTCCACTCAATACCACTTGCTCCATCGCATTTCTCACAGGAGTAAAGAAGGATGAGTCAACTACTGTATAATGCCTTTTCTTAAAAGTTCCTTTTTTATCTCCATTTTCTCCAATTTTTTTAACTAAATGTGGCGTGTAATAGTAACCTTTATTTGCCAAAATAGCTGCTAAGTTAGCCATTTGAAGTGGCGATACCCCAATTTCACCCTCTCCTATACTGTTGGAATAAATGGTGCTAAATGCCCAACGATTTTTTCCATACCATTTATCGTAGAAAGTGGTGTCAGGAATATTACCACTTTTTATGCCTGGAATATCTGAGTCAAATCGCGTGCCTAAACCAAAACTTTTTACAGCCTTTCTCCATTTAGTTAAGCCTATTCTACTGTCTTTAAATATAGATCCAGACTCACCACGCATAATTAAACGCTTGTACACTTGATAAAAATAAGGGTTACATGAATGTTTAATAGCGATACCAACATTAGCAGGGTGTTCGTGGTTATGACAACCAATTAATGCTTTGTTACAAGTAAAGCCCGTATTTTCAGTAATAACACCTTCTTGCATAGCAACCAGAGCTTGAACAAGTTTGAAGATAGATCCTGGTCTGTAATTTGAATTATAAACACCTCGATTTAGTAAGGGCTTTAGCGAGTCATTTTTACTTAGTTCAGACCACGTTTTAGCAAAATCTCTTCCTACCAATCCGCGAGGAGAATAGGTTGGAGCAGAAACCATAGAAAGGATTTCCCCGGATGAGGGCTCTATGGCTACGATACAGCCTATTTTATTTTGCATCAGTTGTTCCCCATATTTTTGAAGTTGCAAATCAATGCTGCTATATAGTTTTTTTCCCTCTTCAGCATATTCTGTATTTAATGCTGTTGTCTCATTTCCTAAGCGATCTCTTAAATATTTTAGAGACCCGCGTTTACCTCTTAATTCATATTCGTAAGTTCTTTCAAGTCCTGTAATACCGATGTAATCATCCATAAGGTAATAAGGGTCTTCTTCTTGTTGATCTTTAGCATATTGTTCTGCACTAATTTTCCTGATATAACCTAAAATATGACCTCCAATATCATGAGGGTAACCGCGCTGAGTATTTTTCTTCGTTTCAAACCCTTTATAATGTTTTAACTTTGTAATAATAGCTCCATAATCTTCTTGGGATACACCTTCAATAAAAACAGAAGCTTTGTATGGAGCATAGTTTCTAGCTTTTTTTAAACGTTTATCAAAGTCTGGTCTTGTCAGTCCTAAAACACTACATAGTTCAAGAGTGTCTAATTCACCAATTTTGTTAGGAGTTACCCATATGTCGTATACCTGATTTGCAATGACTAATAATTCTCCATTTCTATCATAAATTAGTCCTCTTGAAGGCTTAATCACTTTTTGACTATGTGTTATTTTTTCTGCTCGATCTATCCATTTATCATCTAAGACCTGAATATAAAGTAAACGGGAAATAAATATTATACCCATAAAAAGCATAACCAATATAATTACCCAACGTCGACCTTGATACGGATCCATGTTATTGTTTTTTGATGGTTAAATATTGATATAAGGCTGATAAAATAATCGCTACTATAGAAGAAGATAGTGCTTTAATAAAAACAATTAAAGTTGCCTGATAATTAAGAGATTCAAAAGCAAAATAGGTCAAATGAAAACTTAAGAATAACAAAGATGAATAGATGAGGTATTGTCCTAATGGTAGTGCAGTGATATTAGGAATGAAAAATGACTCAAAACCCTCTCTAGGAGATATCAATCTAAGAATGTAAGGCCTTAAAAATGAGGTGACAAGCATAGCAGAAGCATTGATCCCTAATGTGTTGTGGAAGGCATCAAGTATAATTCCTATAATAAAGCCAACTAATAGTAAACGAGGACCTCGCCAACTAACAGGTAAGATTAAAATACTCGTTCCTAAGATAATAGGAGCAATGTAAGTATTGAGTGATCCAAAGCTAACCTGATCAATTACCAAAACTTGGACTAGTAATAATCCAATAAAATGAATAATATGTTGTATTGAGTTACTCATCAAGTTCTACTGAATCGATTAATTGTTTTAGTTCATTACTATTGATATCATCAACCACAAAAATGCTGTAAACATTCCCAAAACTTTCTGCTAGTTTAACGGTAATCAATTGAGTCCCTTTACCTGGTATTTCTTCCGTGCTTTGAATAGTGCCAATTAATTCTCCCTCAGGAAAAAAACCGTCACCTCCAGTTGTAATAATGGTGTCTCCTATATTTACTGGAATGAAATCTGAAATATCATTTAAAGTTGCTGTTTGCCAGTTATCTGCTGAAGACCATGTTAATAAACCAAATGATTTTGATTTTTGATGTCGAACAGCTAGCTCAAATTTAGGATGTATAATTGGAAGTACTGTTGAATAATGGTCGCTACACGCTACAGTATAACCTAATACTCCATGGGTTCCAATTACCCCCATGTTTTTAGTTATACCATTAGTTGTTCCTTTGTTAATTGTGAGGAAATTATATCGTTTATCCTTAGTAGAACGGATTACAGAAGCAGATTGGAATTGATATTGTTGTAAGTAAATAGTGTCCTCTCGTTGGGTGAAATAATTGCCAATAGCATTTCCACTTCCTTTAACTTTTTCTTGGAGAACTTTGTTTTGTATTCTCAATAATTCGATTTCTTTTTTTAAACTGAAGTATTGTTCAATATTGTTAGAAGCGTTGTAAAGCTCTCCTATAAACTGATTAGAAGAGTTTGCAAATTGAGAATGTTGATAAGGATTGTTTTTAGAAAAGATGAGTACCATACAAATCAACTGTAAAATCAAAAAGATAAAAACAGTACTATATTTTTGAAAGAATTTAAAAATATTTTGCATGGTTCTACTCCAATCTTTACACGGAAAAAGCCGTATTAATATACAGCTTTTACCAACTTAAATTTAGTTTGTTTTTGGTTTTTATTGCTTGATTAAGAACTGGTATTTATCAATGTTCTTCAATGCAATTCCTGTTCCCCTTGCTACTGCCCTTAATGGATCTTCAGCAATGTGAACTGGAAGTTTAGTTTTCTCTGAAATACGTTTGTCCAAACCTCTTAACATCGAACCACCACCAGCTAAGTATATACCTGTTTTATAGATGTCAGCTGAGAGTTCAGGAGGTGTCATTTCTAACGCATTCATAATCGCTTCTTCAATCTTAGCAATAGATTTGTCTAAGCAGTGAGCAATTTCCTGATAAGTTACATAAATCTCCTTTGGAATACCAGTCATTAAATCTCGTCCACGAACAGGAAAATCCTCAGGAGGGTTTTCCAATTCTGTTACAGCAGCTCCAACTTCAATTTTAATTTGCTCAGCAGTTCGCTCACCAATTAAAATGTTATGTTGACGCCTCATATATTCTTCAATGTCACCAGTAAAGTCATCCCCAGCAACACGGATAGATTTATCACATACAATTCCTCCAAGAGCAATGACCGCAATCTCAGAAGTACCTCCACCTATATCAATAATCATATTCCCCATAGGCTCTTCTACATCGACACCAATACCAATTGCAGCGGCCATAGGTTCGTGAATCAAATAGACCTCTTTTCCTCCTGCATGTTCAGCAGAATCTTGTACGGCTCTTTTTTCAACTTCAGTAATCCCAGATGGGATACAAATTACCATTCTTAATGAGGGTTGAATTAATTGACGTTTAGAGCTAATCATCTTAATCATCCCTCTAATCATGTGCTCAGCAGCGTGGAAATCGGCAATTACTCCATCGCGAAGAGGACGAACTGTTTTGATGTTTTCATGGGTTTTTCCATGCATCTGTTGAGCCTTTCGTCCAATCCCAATAATCTTGTTTGTCGTTCGGTCTATTGCTACGATAGAAGGCTCATCAACAACCACTTTATCATTTTGGATGATTAATGTGTTGGCTGTTCCTAAATCGATAGCTATTTCTTGTGTAAATACGTTAAATAATCCCATTATTTGTATTTATTGTGTTAGTTAGTGTTTAAAATGTCTTGTCCCTGTAAAAACCATAGCAATACTGTTATCATTACAGTAATCGATAGAGAGTTGGTCTTTAATAGAGCCTCCTGGTTGTACCACTGCGTTAATGCCCTCTTTCCCTGCTATTTCAACACAGTCAGGAAATGGGAAGAAAGCATCAGAAGCCATAACTGCATCTTTCAAATCAAAGTTAAAAGACTTTGCTTTGTGAATCGCTTGGTTTAAGGCATCAACCCTAGATGTTTGACCTGTTCCACTAGCTAAAAGTTGTTTGTTTTTGGTTAAAACAACGGTGTTTGATTTCGTATGTTTCGAAATTTTGCTAGCAAATTCTAAGTCAGTAAGTTGTGTTTCAGAAGGAGTAAGGGTAGTAGCTTTTTGAAAATCTTCTTTTTTGTCAGTAATACTATCTTTTTCCTGATATAGAACACCATTCAGCAAGGTTCTGATTTGTGTTTTAGGAAAGTCAATGTCTTTTTGAATCAATAAGATTCTATTCTTTTTACTTTTTAATAATTCTAAAGCTTCTGCTTCAAAGCTTGGTGCAATTACAACCTCACAAAATAGTTTGTTGATTTCTTCAGCACTTGCCATATCTATAGGCGTGTTGGTGATTAATATCCCACCAAAAGCAGATACAGGGTCACCAGCTAGAGCTGCTAAATAAGCTTCTTTAACAGTAGGCCTAGTTGCAATTCCACAAGCATTATTGTGTTTTAGGATCGCAAAAGTAGGCCCCTCATTTTTAAATTCTTGCATCAACGATACAGCTGCATCTACATCTAACAAGTTATTGTAACTTAATTCTTTTCCATGTAATTTATCAAAAAGTTCAGATAGATTCCCATAGAATATTCCTTTTTGATGTGGGTTTTCCCCATATCTTAGAACGGTTGAGTCAAGAATACTGGTCTTTAAAACACCATCATTATCACCATTAAAATAGGTGAAAATTTGAGTGTCGTAATGAGATGAAACATTAAAAGCAGCTGTGGCAAATTGTTTACGTTCTTCAACCGTTGTGTTTCCTTCTTGTTCTGTTAGAACTTGTAATAAGTCTGAATATTGGTCCTTTGATGAAACAATAAGAACATCTTTATAGTTTTTGGCAGCAGCTCTGATTAAAGAAATACCTCCAATATCAATTTTTTCAATAATAGCTTCGTGACTAGCGCCTGAAGCAACAGTATCTTCAAAAGGATAAAGGTCAACAATTACTAAATCAATTTCTGGAATTTGATACTCGTCTAGTTGAGCAACATCACTATCTAAATCTCTACGGCTTAAAATCCCACCAAATACTTTTGGATGTAATGTTTTTACTCTCCCTCCCAAGATTGATGGGTAACTTGTTAAATCCTCAACTCGAGAGACAGAACATCCTTGCTCTTCGATGTATTTTTGTGTTCCTCCAGTAGAAAAGATTTCCACATTTAATTCGTCAAGTGTTTTTACTATTTTATCTAAGTTTTCCTTGTTGAAAACCGAGATTAATGCCTTTTTGATTTGTTTTTTTTGGCTCATTTTAATTTAGAAACTAGCGTTGTGGTAATTGCAAGTTGTAAATATAGAAACTATTTCCTTAATAATAATAGGCGTTTTGGTGGTGCTCCTTTCATTGTTAACAACTAAAATCAAATGTTTATAATTAAAATATTTTGTTCTAATTCTGAAAATCTATCATTGCTAAATTTTTATTAATCAAATTACAATTGTATATTCGCGGACTTAAAATTTTTTATAAAGAATGGCAGTAATTGGAAAAATTAGAGAAAAGTCAACCTTACTGGTGATTTTCGTAGGTCTAGGATTACTTTTGTTTATAATCCCTTTTGACAGAATATCTAGTTATTTTTACGGGACAGGTGAACAACCAATAGGTAGTATCAATGGGAAGCCAATGTTGGACTCAGAATGGCACTACAACTATAAGGTAGATAGTACAATCAGTGTATATAGGCAACAATATATGCAAGCTGGTCAAGTTTTAGTACTTGATGAGCAACAAAACGATCAAATTAAAAATAATGTTTGGAGTCAACTTGTTGTAGGAACATTATTTGGAAAGCAATTAGCAGAAATTAATTTGGGTGTTGGAAACAAAGAGTTGAATGATGTCTTAATTTACGGAGAAGAGCCTTCGAAAGTAATTCAAGATATGTTTACTTTTAATGGTAAATTCGAGAAAGATTCTGTTAAACCTGGTATTGACCGTGTATTAGTTGGAGGAAAAGGAGCAAAAGCTTGGTTGTACAGCAATGTAGAGCAGCCGATTAAAACTCAACGTTTGAGAGATAAGTATACTAAAATGGCAAAGTTTGGTGCTTACGCAACTAATCAAGATGCTAAACGTAAGTTTATAGAAAAGAATACAAAAGCTTCTATTCGATATGCGTATAAAGAGTTTAGTACTATACCTGATTCTTTAGTTGATGTAACTGATGCAGATTTAAAAGCATATTATGATGCGCACAAAAATGAGAAAAAGTGGGAGCAAGAATCAGAAGTTAGAACAATTGATTATGTTACGTTTAAAGTTACACCATCTCAAAGTGATAAGGAACAAGCATTGGCTGAAATGGAGAGAAAAAAACAAGCGTTTGAAAAAACAAACAATGATTCTTTATTTGTAGCAAATAATGCAGAAACTCCAATTGGTGCAGCGCAACAAAGACAGGGGCAAATCCAGTTAAACGTTGTTGATGTTTTACCTGTTGAACCATACAAGCCAGGAAGCGGAAGTTTTTCTGTTACAACTGATGAGCAAATAACTGCAGCTCAAAAAGGAAATGTTATAGGCCCAGTTGTTGAAGGAAATAAAATTCAATTGATCAAAGTAAGAGATGTCGTTACAAAAAACGAAGTGACTGTTCGTCATATCTTAGTTTCAGCTAAAGAAGGAGATGCTGATTTCGACAAGAAAAAAGCATTTGCAGATAGTTTATTGAGAGTGTTAAAAGCAGATCGTTCAAAGTTTGTTGATTTTGTATATAAGTACTCAGAAGATCCAGGTTCTAATACACCAGGGAAAGATGGAGAGTACACATTTGATAAAGACATTAACTTCGTGCAAGAGTACAAAGATTTTGGATTTAACAAACCAGTTGGAGCTTTAGAAATTGTTAAAACAACTTTTGGGTTTCATATTATGGAGAACTTAAAGAGAGGAGACAATGAATACAAAATGATAGCAATTGTTGATGCTAAAGTTAAACCAAGCAAAGTTACAAGAGATATAGCATATACTGAAGTTGTAGACGGATTCTATAAGCAAGCAAAAGCTGTAGGTTTTGAAAAAGCTGCGGAAGAAGTAAATAAGGAAGTTAAAACTGCTGAGAATGTAAGAGTTGAAAGCCCATTTATTGGAGAGTTAGGAAAGAACATGGATTTAGTAAAGTGGAATTTTAACCATAAAGTAGGTAGTATTTCGGATCCTAAGTTTATTAATGACGAATTGCTAGCAGTGACTTCTCTTAAGAGTGAAGTTAGTGAAGGAGTTCCTTCGTTTGAAGGGATTAAAGAGCTAATGAGACCATATGTTGTTAAAGATAAAAAAGCGGAATACCTTTTAGGAAAAGTAGGAGGAGCAACTACAGTTGATGATGTGGCAAAAGCATTGGAAGTTGTAGCTCAGCCAGCAGATATTGATTTAAGCATGAATAACTTACCTGGTTTAGCTGGTGGTGTAGAACCAGAAGTTATCGGAACTATTTTTGCAACAGAAGCAGGAACAACAACCCAACCTTTTAAAGGTAACAATGGAGTTTATATAGTTGAGGTTACTTCAAAAAATGGAGCTACCATTGCTGAAAATCAAGATTACAGTGTTGAGAAAGGGACATTGTTAGGTGAGATTAGAGCTAATGTTGAAGCAAAATTAATAGAGTCGCTAGCAAAAGCCGCAGACTTTAAGGATTGGAGAATGAAACAACAAATCATTAATAACAATTAATAATTGTTGATGTTATGAGTATTAAAAAGGAAGGTTGATTTTTTCAGTCTTCCTTTTTTTTTGAATAACTTTAGCGGAATTAAAGAGAGCATATGCAAATACAAAATTATATAGGAGGATCACTGATAAACCCAAGTAGTAATTTGTTTTTAGATAATTATAATCCTGCTCAGGGTAAAGTGTATAGTTATATTCCAGATTCTGAAAAAGAAGATATAGAAAAGGCATATAAGGCTGCAAAAGAAGCTTTTCCATCATGGAGTAAGACGACAAGAGAAGAGCGTTTTAGAATAATGATGAAAATAGCTGATCTAATTGAACAGAAGCATGACGAATTAGCCTTAGCAGAATCTATCGATAATGGAAAGCCTGTTAAGTTAGCTCACCATGTGGATATTCCAAGAGCTGCAAGTAATATCCGTTTTTTTGCGACAGCGATTATGCATTATGCCTCCGAGAGTCATGATATGAATGGAGTGGCAATCAATTATACTTTACGTAAACCGATAGGTGTAGTTGGATGTATATCACCGTGGAATTTACCATTGTATTTGTTTACTTGGAAAATAGCACCAGCTTTGGCTGCTGGAAACACTGTTGTTGCTAAACCATCTGAAGTAACACCAATGACAGCGTATTTATTCTCTAAAATTTGTATAGAAGCTGGATTGCCTGAGGGAGTATTGAATATTGTTCATGGTTTAGGAGTAAAAGTAGGAGCCGCTATTACAGAACACCCTGGTATAAAAGCAATTTCATTTACTGGTGGTACCGAAACAGGAAAAGCAATAGCAAAAGTGGCAGCTCCAATGTTTAAAAAATTGAGCTTAGAACTAGGAGGTAAAAACCCAAACATCATTTTTGCCGATTGCGATTTTGAAAATGCATTGAGAACATCGGTAATGTCGTCGTTTGCGAATCAAGGTCAAATCTGTTTGTGTGGATCGCGTATTTTTGTTGAGCGACCAATCTACGAAAAGTTTAAAACAGCTTTTGTAGAGAAAGTTAAGAAATTGAAAGTTGGAGACCCCAATGATGCTTCAAGTAATTTAGGAGCTTTGGTGTCTAAAGATCATCTTGAAAAGGTATTAGGATATATTGAGTTGGCCAAAGAAGAAGGAGGAACAATTTTAACAGGAGGAGAACAAATCCATTTAGATGGAGAATTAAAAGAGGGGAATTATTTAGCTCCAACTGTTATAGAAGGTTTAGCGTTTAATTGTAGAACCAATCAAGAGGAAATATTTGGACCAGTGGTTACCATAATGCCTTTTGATACAGAAGAGGAGGTCTTAACTTATGCTAATAGTACACAATATGGATTAGCTGCTACCGTTTGGACTCAAGATGTTACTAAAGCCAATCGAGTTGCTGCTCAATTAGAGTCAGGAATTGTATGGGTGAATTGTTGGTTAGTAAGAGATTTAAGAACACCTTTTGGGGGTGTGAAAAGCAGTGGAGTAGGTCGAGAAGGAGGATTTAATGCATTAAACTTTTTTACCGAACCGACTAATGTATGTATAAAACTATAAGAAAGCTGATTGCTATAAAAAAGAACAAATTGTTAATAGATAATTCAATTAAGAACCACTTCAATAAGTAATTTTGTAAAAAAGATAAACTATGTTTAAGAAAACAGCGAAAGAAACAATAGCTATTCAAACAAAGTTAGTAATGCCTAATGATACAAACCCGATGGATACCTTATTTGGGGGGCGCTTGATGGCATGGATGGACGAAATCGCAAGTATTTCAGCGTTTAGACATTCTGGAAGAATATGTGTTACAGCATCTATTAACAATGTTTCATTCGAACATCCAATTGTTGCAGGAGATTTTGTCACACTAGAAGCTAAAGTTTCAAGAGCATTTAACTCTTCAATGGAGATTTTTGTAGATGTTTCTGTCGAAGATGCAATGGGAAAAAGAAAGAAATGTAATGAAGCAATATTTGTCTTTGTAGCAATAGATCAGTTTAGAAATCCTATACAGATACCAGACTTAGTTCCAGAGACTGAGTTAGAACAAAAACGTTTTGATTCAGCATTAAGACGTAAACAATTGAGTTTAGTCTTAGCAGGCAGAATGAAACCATCTGAAGCAACAGAATTACAATCTATTTTTGAAACAGAATAATTAAATCATTTATGAATTCAAAGCAGTGTATTCAAATTTTTAATCAGTCTATTGAAGATTACCATGTTAAAGATGATGTGGCGACGCCAATAGAAAACCCATATAAAGAAAATACAATAGAGGCTTTATTGTATTTAAAAAATTGGGTAGATACAGTACAATGGCACTATGAGGATATTATTCGTGATCCAGAAATTGATCCTATTGCAGGAATGGAGTTGAAAAGGAAGATTGATAAGTCTAATCAACATCGTACAGATTTGGTAGAAAAGATTGATGACTTCTATATTGAGCAATTTAGGACCGTTGAAGAGAGAGAAACAGCAACATTAAATACAGAAAGTCCAGCTTGGGCGGTGGATCGTCTTTCTATTTTATGTTTGAAGATATATCACATGCAGGAGCAAACAGAAAGAGCAGATGTTTCTGATGCTCATAGACTGCAATGTGAAAACAAGTTAGCCATTTTAAAAGAACAAGAAATTGATTTATCTAGTTCATTTGATCAGTTGTTAGAAGATTTTGCAAAAGGAGATAAGAAAATCAAAGTTTATCGCCAGATGAAGATGTACAACGACAACGATTTAAACCCAGTATTATATAAAAATAAATAACTCATTATTAAATGTTTATTAAGCGACAATCATTATTTTTGTAATATGCAACACACACAAACACCAGCAGTAATTTTATTGAAAGACGGTACAGTTTTTAAAGGTTTAGCTTGTGGTAAAATTGGAACCACAACAGGAGAAATAGCTTTTAATACAGGAATGACAGGGTACCAAGAAATTTTTACAGATCCATCTTATTCAGGGCAGATTGTTGTTATGGCAACTGCGCACATAGGGAACTATGGAGTTGAAGCTTCTGAAATCGAGTCAGAGGGGTGTAAAATAAAGGGATTGGTAACCAAAAAATTCTCTGCAGTAAATTCACGATACCGCGAGACCGACACATTACAGAACTATCTAGAGCAAGACGATGTTGTGGGGATTATGGATGTGGATACAAGAGCTTTGGTAAGGCATATTAGAGACAATGGAGCTCAAAATGCTATTATTTCTTCTGAGACAACTGATTTAGAAGTATTAAAGGCTCAGCTTGAAAAAATACCTTCAATGAAAGGAATGGAGTTAGCTTCTCAGGTTTCAACAAAAGAAACCTATACTGTGGGAGAAGAATCGGCAAAATACAAAGTAGCATTGTTAGATTTTGGAGTAAAGAAAAACATTATTCGTTCACTAGTTGAAAGAGACTGTTTTGTAAAAGTATTCCCATACAATACTTCATTCGAAGAGCTTAAAAGTTTTTCCCCAGATGGAATTATGCTTTCAAATGGACCTGGTGATCCAGAACCATTAACAGAAGTGATTGATACAGTTGGTAAATTAGTAGAAGCTGATTATCCAATTTTTGGTATCTGTTTAGGACATCAAATCTTAGCATTAAGTCAGGGATTAACGACAGAGAAAATGTACAATGGACATCGAGGAATTAATCACCCGATTAAAAACTTAATTTCTGGAAAGAGTGAAATAACTTCCCAAAACCATGGATTTGTTGTAAAAATGGAAGAAGCTATAGCAAACGAAAATATAACTGTAACACATCAGCATTTAAATGATGAAACTTTGGCGGGAATTGCATTGAAAAATAAGAATGCTTTCTCAGTACAGTATCATCCAGAGTCTTCTCCTGGTCCACACGATTCTAGGTATTTATTTGACCAGTTTATAGAAAACATTAATAAAAACTAAACCAAGATAGTATTATGTCATATATCGCAAGAATACAAGCAAGACAAATTTTAGATTCAAGAGGTAACCCAACATTAGAGGTAGAAGTATATACCGATGCTGGAGTTGTAGGAAGAGCTGCTGTTCCTTCTGGTGCTTCAACGGGGATTCACGAGGCTGTTGAGTTAAGAGACAATGATAAAGGGGTTTATAAAGGAAAAGGAGTATTAAAAGCAATTGATAACGTAAACACCATTTTAAACGATGAGTTAAATGGGGGATATATTTTTGAGCAAAACTTAATTGACCGTGTAATGTTGTCGATAGATGGCACAGCTAACAAAGCTAAAATAGGAGCAAATGCTATTTTGGGAGTATCTATGGCTGTAGCTAAAGCTGCTGCTCAAACAATTGGTCAACCTTTGTATCGATACATTGGAGGAGTTAGTGCCAATACTTTACCAGTTCCAATGATGAACATTTTAAATGGAGGTTCGCATGCGGATAACAAAATAGACATTCAAGAGTTTATGGTAATGCCATTTGGAGCCAACACATTTAGTGAAGGGTTGAGAATGGGAACTGAGATTTTCCATACATTGAAAGATGTATTGAAGAGTAAAGGGATGAGTACGAATGTTGGAGATGAAGGTGGTTTTGCACCAAATTTAGGTTCTAATGAAGAGGCTATTGAGGTGGTTTTGCAAGCGATAGAGCAAGCAGGGTATAGACCTGGAGAAGATGTTTACATCGCATTAGATGCAGCAGCTTCAGAGTTCTATAATAATGAAGATAAAAAATATCATTTTGAGTCAACAGGAGATATTTTAACCTCTGATGATATGGTTAATTTCTGGGCAGATTGGAAATCAAAATATCCAATTGTTTCAATTGAGGATGGGTTAGCAGAAGACGATTGGGCAGGTTGGAAACAGATGACAGATCGTTTAGGAGATAAATTACAGATTGTTGGAGATGATTTATTCGTAACAAATGTAAATCGATTACAAGAAGGAATAAATACCAATACAGCTAATTCTATCCTAGTTAAGGTCAATCAAATTGGAACATTAACAGAGACAATTGATGCGGTTAATTTAGCAACGAGAAACGGATATACCTCTGTAATGAGTCATCGTTCTGGAGAAACAGAAGACACAACAATTGCAGATTTAGCGGTAGCCTTAAATACAGGGCAGATAAAAACAGGTTCAGCATCACGTTCGGATCGTGTTGCAAAGTACAATCAGCTATTGAGAATAGAGCAAGAGCTAAACAAAATGGCTTACTATCCAGGTAAGAATTTTAAGTTTTTGTAAAAACGAATAAGGCGGCCTCGTAGCTCAACTGAATAGAGCACTGGATTTCGGCTCCAGCGGTTGCAGGTTTGAACCCTGCCGAGGTCACTAAGAGTATAAAGCTAAGCACGTAGTGCTTGGCTTTTTGTGTTTTTAGACCGAACTGAACTTGTTCAAGTGAGGGATAATAATCCAAAAAGCCAAATTCATATAAAATGGATAGCTTTATACTCGGAATTCGGAGCTCAAAGGATCATAAGCGTCAGCGAATAACCTTCAACATGATTTGTTCTTCGGTTGAATAAGCATAAGTATTGTTTTTAGACCGAACTGAACTTGTTCAAGTGAGGGATAATAACACAAAAAGTCTAATCCATTGACAATGGATAGCTTTTTATTCGGAATTCGGAGCTCAAAGGTTCATAAGCGCCAGCGAATAACCTTCAACATGATTTGTTCTTTGGTTGAATAATTTCTTTAAGATTTGTTACTTTGGAGTTATTTTATAACTTCCATATAGAAACAAGTTGTAGATTACTTAAAGGCTCCAAATAAATCGTTAATGAATTATCAAACGTTTCAACCACATCCAGATTTAAGTGCTTTAGTCAAATTTTATTGGACTTTGAAAGTTCCGTTTGACCCCAACAATCAGAAGCAAAAAATTATTCCAGACGGTTGCATAGAAATGACTTTTAACCTAAAAGATAAGATTAAGCGTTACGTATCTGAAAATGATTATATAATACACCCAAATGCTATGGTAATGGGGCAAAGAAGGAAATCCTATTTTATAGAACCTATAGGAGATGTTGACTCATTTGCTGTTTGCTTCTATCCTTATGGGTTCTCAAGTTTTATTTCTACCCCACTTGAAAACTTGGTAGATGTTGAAGCCCCGCTTGAAAGTTTATTTGGAGAAATTTCTGCAAAAAAAATAGAACAAAATATCCAGCAAGCAAGCAATACGCGCGAACGTATTGAGGTTATTGAAGCATTTCTTTTAGATAAGCTCATTCAGAGTAGAACGATAGAAAATTTGGTAAAAACAACTGTAGATGCACTTCTTACCACTAATGGAAAAACTTCAATAAACCGAATGTTGAAAGATGATTTGTCGAAAAGGAGACGACTCGAAAGAAACTTCAAAAAGCAGATAGGCATTAGCCCGAAGCAGTTGGGAAAAGTATTGCGTTTACAGACTGCTTTAAAGATGATCCTAAACGATAAGGAAAGTCTAACAAGCATTGCTTATGAAAGTGAATACTTTGATCAAGCACATTTTATTAAAGACTTTAAAGAATTTATCGGGATTACTCCAAAAGAGTTTTTAGATAATGAAAATATGGCTCTTTCTACTCTTTTCTACAAATAATATCTAAGCATGTCGCATTTTTACAATTTCAATTCGTCTATTGAGAATAGTTTTGCGTCATACAATTAATTAAAAAAAAATCATACTTATGAGAAGAATAATACTTAGTGCTTCAATTCTATTAGCTGTTGGTTTTGCCGCCTGCAATAATCAGAATACACCTAATTCAGAAACAGAAAAACAAGATTTAACAGTAGAAAAAAAGCTAAATAGCTTTGTCTCTCTGTTTGAAATACCAGCAACTGATATTTCAAGGGCAATCAATTTTTATGGATCCATTTTGAATGTTAACATTGAAAAAATGGAAATGCCAGGAATGGAAATGGGAATTTTTCCTTACGAAAACCAAATGGTAACAGGTGTAATAATGAAGGGAGAAGACTTCAAGCCATGTGCTAACGGGGTAACCATTTACCTTAATGGAGGAAATAATCTACAAACCATTCTCGACAAAGTTGAAGAAAATGGAGGGAAAATCATTGTTCCAAAAACAGCCCATGCAGATGGAAATGGGTTTTTTGCGTTGTTTTTAGATACAGAAGGAAATAAACTTGGTTTAAACTCACCCAACTAAATAGGAAAAAAACGAAAGAGAATAATCCTTTCGAGCCCAATAATTCTTGTAAAAGCCTTGTCATCTCTTGATTGACAAGGCTTTTTCCTAAATAAGGTTTTGATTTATCAAGAGAAGATTAAAAAATACTTCGTCAATCTTATTCAAAGCAATTTAATTACCTTAGTACTATGATAGGTAATCATGCATAGAAATGAAAATCGAAAAAGCACATAGAGCAGATGCAAATAATCTCACCAATTTAACCATTCGTTCAAAGGACTATTGGAACTATGGAGCAAAACAAATCCAAGAGTGGATAGACGATTTAACAATTACACCTAACTACATAGCTAAAAATGAAGTATTCAAGTTAGTTCTTTCCGATGAAGTTATTGGGTTCTATGCTTTTCAACCAGAAAATAAAAAATTGGTTAAATTAAATTTTCTATTTCTTGAACCTGAATTTATAGGCAAAGGGTATGGAAAATTATTAATGAACGACTTTTTACAAAGAGTAAGAAGAATGGGGCTTCAAAAAGCCATTCTTGATTCAGACCCCAATGCTGTAAAGTTTTATGAGCAGATAGGATTTAAAATAGTAGGAAAACTAAAGACGAAAGTTGAAGGTCGTTTTTTACCGATTATGGAGATG
Source organism: Bacteroidia bacterium (assembly GCA_030426105.1). GTDB lineage: Bacteria > Bacteroidota > Bacteroidia > Flavobacteriales_D > Parvicellaceae > S010-51. The sequence goes on from JAUHZI010000004.1 coordinate 16,662, forward strand.
GATATAAAGCCTTTATAAAACAATTTAACAGTGCGTTTGATAGTACAATACTGTAATAATTCAGAACCTGATAAAGAATATTTGTTTAGGTATACAAAGAGTAAAATATAAAATCTATGAAAACAATTATAGTAATAATTTTAGCATTGGTTTCAATAGAAATAATTGGACAAAACCTTTCTGAATGCGGTCTTGATAATAACCCTGTGCTTACACAGGTGGAGTCTGAATACCTAAATGATTATTTGGCAGCACAAAGAAATGAGTTTGATTTTCAAGATAAAAAGGTGATTTTTATTACTGGAAGTAGTGGGAGTATAATTGGGACGAAAGTGGAATATTTTGAGCATATCAAAAGATGGAATGATAAAAATGCTAGGGTAGCCACAGGAATAGAAGTTTTGACAGAGAAACAAAAAATGGAATCCAATGGGTTTGATGTCATCATTACTTACTGGGTTAAGGTCTTAACCGAAAAACAAAAAAAGAAACTGTTGAAGCAAATAAAAACAATGAAATAATGAGAGTTATAATATTAATCCTTATAGGTTTTATTTTTACAAATTGTAAAAATAAAAAGGAAAAAAATCAAGATATTCTAACAACTGATATCACTAATTTTTGGGACGCTTATGATAAGATAACCTCTACTCAAGACTCAGCACTTCAATATAAATACCTAGATAGTTTATATATCCAAAAAGGTACAGCTGGTTTGAATGGAATTATACAAGCAAGAAATTATACAGCTCAAGAATATATAGAAGCCATTAATCACTATCCTGAATTTTGGAGCTCGATTAGGAATAATACATTAAAAGCTGAAAGCTATAGTCAAGAATTAGAGCAAGGTATTGAGAAGTTACGAAAGTTGTACCCTGAATTGAAGCCACGTAAAATTTACTTTACTGTTGGGGCATTACGTACAGCTGGAACCTATTTAGATAGTTTGGTGCTAATAGGAAGTGAAATGGCCTTTGTAGATAAAAACACTGTAGCCTCAGAATTCCCAGAGGAAATACGTGAAGGAAGACAAACTTATTTTAATCAGAACCCTATTGATGATATCGTTTTTTTAGCAATTCAAGAGTATGTGCATACACAACAAAGGCCTTTTGTACATAATTTACTGTCTTATTGTATACATGAAGGTGTTGGGGATTTTGTTGCTACAACAGTATTAGATATTCCACCTGTGGTACCAGCAATATATTATGGAAGAGAACATAAAGCAGTAAGAGAAAAATTTGAGAAAGAAATGTTCTATGGCAATAATGTGTATCAATGGCTTTGGAGCGATGAACCTAATGCGTTTGGAGTAAGGGATTTAGGTTATTATATTGGTTATCAAATCTGTGAGGATTACTACGATCAAGCTGAAGATAAACAAGCAGCAATTAAAACAATGATAGAATTAGATTATGAAGATAATTTGCAAATTGAAGAATTTGTGAAAGAGGCTAACTTTTTTTCAGCTTCTTTAGATGAATTGTATCAGGATTTTGAAAATAGACGCCCATATGTAATAGGGGTCAATCAGTTTGAAAATAATAGTAGTAAAGTATCTCCAAGTATTAAACAAATAACAGTTGAATTTTCAAGACCTTTAAATGGTGTCAATACTGGTGTCGACTTCGGAGATCTAGGGCAAGATGCATTTCCCAAAAATGACATAAATGGTCGGTTTTGGTCTGAAGACAATAAATCTTGGACTATCCCAGTAGAATTAGAACCTAATAGAACTTATCAAATACTCATTAGCAATAACTTTAGAACAGAAGACAGAACTCCTTTAAAACCATATTTAATAGAATTTAAAACAGGAGAATTATAATCGATTGGAAAATGTAAGAAATGGACAGCACATTGAATCAATATATAAAACATTATACGGAGCATTTAGAGTCAGATAATATACAGAAAGGGTATAAAGGTTTAATGGAGTATTTGATGCATTTACGAATTCATTTTATAAAGCAGCATCCAAAGCACTTGATTATAGGAAATTTCTATCAAGGTTATATGGATATGAGTTATTTCTCAATAACGCCTAAAGCATTAAAAAACTTAAAACTGAAAATAGGATTGGTATACAATCATGAAAAAAATCAATTTGAGCTGTGGTTGGTTGGACAGAATAAACAAGTTCAAAAGAAATACTGGGAGTTATCTAATAATTATGATTGGGGGAAATATAAAATATCTGAAACAGCTCAAGATTCAATAATTGAGCATAGAATTGTAGCTAAACCTAAGTTCGATGATCTTAAATTGCTAACCCAAAATATTGAAAAGGAAACCTTAACATTCATTGGAGTTATTGAAAAGGCTTTGTTAGCATGAAAAATAAGCATTTAATGCTAGAGCTTATTATAAGCTATCTCTAATCGATATAAGCTTTATACTTTTTCATACCTTCTGAAGTCAGATATGGAAAAATTAAATTATTGATATAGGCAACATATTTCTCTTTTAGCCCTTTAGAATGAAAATCATTTGGATTAAGGTTAATGAAGAAAAAGGTGCGCATTGCTCCACTCAAATTCATTAAGTAATCTAAATCATTATCGTTTAATTCTTCTCTAAGGAGCCCTTTAACTTGTAACTGTTTTAAAACGTGGAGATAACCTTTTTTTCTTGAATTATTATCATGTTCTAATCTTGTTGATAAACTTGGGTAGCTTCTTCTAATTTCAACGAAATCAATATAAAAAAATAAATATTTCATCGAAATTTCAAAAGTGATTTTCGGAGCATCTAATATGCTTTCAAATAGATGATTAAAATCAAAAGCTTTCAGAATTTCAACAGTTTCTTCAAGCATATCCTCATACAAAGAAATAATCAAGAGTTCCTTCGTTTTGAAGTGATAAGTTACATTGCCATAACTAATAGAAAGCTCCTCTGCAACCTCTCGTAGAGTCACATTCTTAAACCCTTTTTTATTAAAAAGTTCCTTAGATTTCTGCTTAATTTTATTTTTTGTTTTCATCTTTTTTATAAAATTAGTCCATTTGGACTAATTTTTAATATCTTTGAATCAAATTTACACTAAATATGGCATCAATATACAAGAATAGTCAAGCAAAAGAAGAATTAATGCATTTGTATGACGAAAAGTTAAAGAGTTTAGAAATTAACTATACTAATATAGATGTTCCGACTAGTTTTGGCAGAACTAGAGTTGTACAAACTGGGAATGTAAATGGTAAGAAGATTGTGATGTTTCATGGTTATAATGCTGGATCGCCAATAACATTAGAGGCGGTAAAAAACCTGATAAAAGACTATTGTTTTTATGTCGTTGAAACAGTTGGTCAAGCAACAAAAAGTGAAGAGTTTACGATTAACATTAAGGATGATTCTTTTGCGCTTTGGGCAGACGAAGTTTTGGAAAAATTAGAAATAGAAAGAGCGAACGTTATAGGGATATCGTATGGTGCTTTCATTGTTGAAAAGCTGATGACTCATAAACCAGAACGAATAGAAAAATGTGTTCTTGTGGTGCCGAGTGGTATTGTAAATGGGAATATTTGGGAATCAACTAAAAAGCTGACTTTTCCTTTAATTAGATATAAAATTACAAAACAAGAAAAGCATTTAAAGTCTTTTTTAAATGCCTTTGCACCAGTTGAAAATGACCATTTGTATAGGATGTTGAGTACCATTATGAAAGGTGTAAAGCTTGATACACGAATACCTAAATTATTAAAACCTCAAGATGTTAAAGGATTTAACGCGCCTGTTTATGTGATTGCAGCTAAAAATGATGTATATTTTCCAGGAGAAAAAATAGCGAAAAGAAGTGAAGCGTTATTTTCTAATTTAAAAGAAGTACACCTATTAGAAAATTCAAAACATATGCCAGCAGAAGAGACTTATTCTGTTATTCAACAAAAAATAATGGAATGGATAGGAGATAGTATATAAAAGCAAATTCACTCATATATGGATTTACCTATGAGTGAATTTGTTCTAAAATTGATTATTACGATTGAAGCCCTACCAATTTATAACTTTCTTTAACTAGTTTTCTGGCAGTATCCATATCATGGGCATTAGGATTAGGAGATTGCATTGGCCAGCCTCCTTTTTTACATTCTTTATCTCTGTACAATACGCTATGTTGACTAAAATAAGCTCCAGAATGATTACGGGCATCATCAGAAAGTAAACAATGTAATGATGCTTGAGCTGCTTCAGCACTACTATCAGTCATGCCTTTTACAAAAGGTTGTACAATTTTCATGATTGTTCGAATCAAGAAGCTTCCTCCACTACCAAAGTTTGAACGAGCCCAACCTGGGTGTATAGAAGCAGTAGTCACTCCAGTTCCGTTTAATCTTTCTGCTAATTCTTTGGCATATAACACAACTGCTACCTTAGCTTCTCCATAGGCTTCAAAGTTGTTGTATTTTCTTTTTTTATGGTGTAAATCATCTAAATGTACTTTAGGTCTGCTTTTGGGACTTCCTGCATGTACTACAGAAGAGATAATAGCCATACGTGACTCTTTGGTGCTTTTTAAGACATCTAATAGTAACTCTGTCATTAAAAAGTGTCCAAAATAACTAGCAGACCAGGTGTACTCAAAACCGTGTTTAGTGTACTTAGGCTTATTCTCCATGTTTACCATTCCAGCATTACACATTAAACCGTCAAGTTGAGTGTGTTTACTTTTAAAAGCAGTAACGAAATCGCGAACAGATTGTAAATCTGCCAAATCACAAGCCATAACCTCAGAAGTTCCTTTTAGTTCTTTGAAAGTTGCTCTTGCTTCTTCTCCTGCATTGACTCTTCTACAAGCCATAACCACATGAGCACCTTGTTTTACCAATTGTCGAGTTGTTTCTAAACCGACGCCAGAATTTGCTCCAGTTACAATATAGATTTTCCCACTGATGTCTTTTGAAAGTGTTTTTTCATCACAAACGATTAAATTTTTATGTGCCATAATATTTTGTTTTTCAATTTGATACTTCAAAGTAACAGCTATTAAAGCAATGAATAGAACACAATATTGGGAACATAGAACACAATATTCAGAAAACAAAAAATCCGTTTCATTTAGTTGAAACGGATTGACTTCTTTATACTTAAAATAACTGATTAATTCAAAAATTGAGATCGGTAAACGTTAGGAGATTCCCCTGTTTTTTTCTTAAACAATCTGCTGAAATAATGCGGGTAGTTAAAACCTAAGTCATATGCTATCTCATTAATTGTTTTCTCTGATTGTGCTAAATCTACTTTAGCAAGTTCAATAATGTGTTCATCAATATGATCTTTGGTACTCTTTCCTGTCTCTTTTTTTAATAAATCACTTAGATAGGTATTGGAATAATTCACCTTTTTAGCAAAATATTCTGGAGAAGGAGTTCCTTGCTGTAAGTGAAGTTTTTGTGCATAGAATTCTTGAATGAGCTCTTCTACTTTACTAACAACATCAGAACTGCTGTTTGTTCTTGTAATAAATTGTCGCTCATAAAAACGTTGAGAATAATTTAGAAGCAATTGAATATTCGTAACCAAAACTTCTTGGCTATGCTTGTCAATATTCATACGGAGTTCCTCTTTTATGTTGTTAACTGTCTCGATTAAGGTGTTTTCTTCTTTTTTAGAGAGGTGCAAAGCCTCATGAACCCCATAGTTGAAAAAATTATACTTTTTAATACGTTTTCCTAAATCAAAATTTCGAATCAAGTCTGGGTGAAAAACAAGAAAAAATCCATAACTACTAGGAGTTTGAGAGTCATTAGAAGATACTATTTGATTGGGAGCTATGAATTGAAGTACACCTTCCTCAAAATCGTATTTGTTTCTCCCATACTGCATTCCACAGCTCCCATCTTTTAGGATGATTGAATACAAATCAGACGTCATTTTAATAGCTTTATACATTTCTGCTTGTTCATCAGACATTTCTAAATCAGTTACATCCAATACTCCTATCAATGGATGGCTTGGTCTTTCTTTACCAATGGCTTCGTAAAACTGTGTAACAGATTTGATTCTAAAAATATTGTTCTCTCCCATAGTACAAATCTAGATTTATTCGTTTAATAAATTCAACACAATCCTCAGTTTATCGAACACGATATTCATATTCAGCAACTCATCCATTTATTGAGATATAGGTTTGTTAAATGTGCTATTTTCAACCTTCTTTAAATGAAGTTTCAAATAAGTATAAAGGAGAGGTTTATTTAATGAAATTAGAGCAATTATTTACCTGGTTTTTTACTTAGACTTTTAGTTTTTAAGATTAAATTGATTGAGACGAATTATTAGGAATTTTTTCTAAGTTTTTGTATTTTCGATGCTATAGATTGCTTAGCACCCGCAACTTTATAATCAATGAAAAACAAATATCTCTACCCATTTTTGTTGGTAGTATCGTGTGCTCAAGTTAAACAGACAGAGTTAGAACCAGCCCCCTTATATCAGCAACCTAAATATGTAAAACTTAATTTAGAAAAAGGTTATAATCTAAATCAATTTACAGGAGATACATTATCTCCAATTATTAACGCTGAAGGAGATACAATAAAAACAGGTGTTCACTATTTTGGAAGAGGTAAAGTTATTCCTTTGATCGAAAAAGCAGATGTTGTTATAATAGATACCAATAAACTTATACAACATAAAGCTCAATTTTATTCCCGTAAAGAACAAAAGGTAACCGAAGTTGTTAAAATAAATAAGGAAGTATTAGAAGTCGTTCCTATAAAGAAGTGGGATAAAGATGATACTGCAAATTATCTTATTAATAGTTATGGGAAGAAGGTTAAAACGGGAATCCCAATCAAAATAAAGCCCAAAACTGTGGTTGCAAATTATCCCCAACCATCTAAGTCGTTGCCTCCTGTTTTTAAAGACGCTGCTCGTTCAGATATTCAATGTTTAGATGTAGAACAAGGGCTACCATCATCATATATTCTATATTCATATCAAGATAAAAACGGTTTTTTATGGATGGGAACATATGGAGGAGGTGTTGTAAGGTATGATGGAAGTCATTTTACCGTTTTTACTAAAAAAGAAGGGTTGACAAGTAATGTTATAACTAGCATAATAGAAGATAGGGAAGGGAATTTTTGGTTTGGCACACATGATGGGGGGCTCAATAAATATGATGGACATACTTTCAGGCATTATACAGAGAGAGAGGGGTTTATAAATAATGAAATAAAAGCAATAACAGAAGATAAAAAAGGAAGGTTGTGGATAGGGACAGAGAGTGGTTGTGTAAAGTATGATGGAGAAAGTTTTACAAATTATACTCAAAAAGAAGGATTGAATAGTCATTCAATTGAGGCTATAGAGGAAGATAGCATAGGAAATCTTTGGTTTGGGACAGCAGTAGGAATAGTTTTTTTCAATAATAAAGATTTGGTCTGCTATACAGAGAAAGAGGGGTTAGTTAGTGATGGAGTTCATTCAATAACGAGAGACAAAAAAGGAAATTTGTGGCTGGGAAGCAATAGAGGTGTAATAAAATATGATGGGGAATCATTTACAACCTTTATAGGAAAAGAATCAGAAGATAAAGTGTATGGTGGGATGGAAGATAAAAATGGAGATTTATGGTTTAGTACTGATAAAAGTGGAGTGATGAAATATGATGGAAGTTACTTTTCATATTTTACAGAAAATGAAGGGTTAGGAAGTAATAGTATGGGGTATGTGATAGAAGACAGGGAAGGAAACTTATGGCTTGGAACAACAGGAGGGGGTATAATAAGATATAATGATAAGGGTTTTAAGTGTTATACTAAGAAATCAGGATTAATTAATGACAGAGTTTTGGCGATAACAGAAGATAGTATAGGAAATCTTTGGTTCGGGACCAATGGAGGTGGAGGAGTAAAGTTTGACGGGAAATATTTTACACATTATACACAAAAAGAGGGGCTGTATATTGATGTAGTTACTTCTGTATTGGAAGATAAAAAAGGGGATGTTTGGCTTGGAACATACCGTGGGGCTGTAAAGTATAGTGGGAATCGAGTTGAACGTTTTACTAAAGAGAATGGATTTTTTGATGATAGAGTGTTAGTTGTGGAAGAAGATAGGCTTGGGAATTTATGGTTTGGAACTATAGATGGAGGTGTTGTGAAATATGATGGAACCCAATTTGTTCAGTATTCTAAAGCAAGTGGCCTATCAAGCGATATCATTACTTCAATTATAGAGGATCAGAGGGGAAATATATGGATGGGAACTAATGGTGGAGGAATTATTAAATATAATGGGGAAACATTTATAAACTATACAGAGAAAGAAGGGTTAAATAGTAATGTTGTGTGGTGTATTATGGAGGATAAAGAAGGAGAAATATGGATAGGAACAGAAGAGGGGATAATAAAGTTTGAGAACAATATGTTTATTTGCTTTTCTGAAAAAGAAGGGCTAAGTAATAATATTGTATGGTCATTGGTAGAGGATCAAAAAGGGCATGTTTGGGCTGGAACTGAGATGGGGTTAAATGAACTGGTTATACAACGTGATTCAATATTAAATAAAGAAAGTATAAAAATTTACAATTATTTAAAAAGAGACGGCTTAAGAGGTGTTGATTTCTTTTGGGGGAGTGCCTATATCGATAACAGAAATAGAGCTTGGTGGGGAAGTGGTAAAGGCTTAATAACATTAGACTTAAATACGCATAAACAAGACGATTATCCACCAGTTGTTTATTTATCGCAAGTAGATGTGAACGGTCAATTTATAGATTACCAAAACCTTCAAGATAGTTTGGATATTCAAATTAGCAGTATTCAGAACAAAACAAATATTCCGATAAATTTAAAATTACCATACGATAAGAATCACATGACCTTTCATTTTGCTGCAATAGAATTAAAGGCTTCGCACAAAATAAAGTATAGTTATCGATTAAAAGGGTTGAATGACAACTGGAGTCATCCAACAACGGAAATGAGTGTAGACTATAAGAATTTAACCTATGGAAGATATGTCTTTGAATTGAAGGCTGTAGGAGAAAATCAGAAGTGGTGTAGAGGAATACAGTTTAGTTTTTATATAAAGCGGCCATGGTGGCATACGTGGTATGCTAGATTAGGGTATATTGTTGTTGGTGTATTGTTGATAATTGGTCTAGAGAAAATTCGAATGAGTCGATTAAGAAAAAGGAAGAATGAGTTGGAGTATGAAGTTGAAATGGCGACAGAAAAACTTCGAAGCCAAAAAGCAAAAATTGAACGTGTTCATATCGAAATCACAGATAGTATATCTTATGCAGAAAGAATTCAGAGAAGTTTTCTAGCAACCCAAGAAATTCTTAAAGAAAACCTAAAAGATTATTTTATCTATTTCCAACCTAAAAATGTAGTTTCAGGTGATTTTTACTGGGCGAGAACAATGAAAGATAATCGTTTTGCAATATTAAATGCAGACAGCACTGGGCATGGAGTTCCTGGAGCTATAATGAGTATTTTTAATATCGCATCAATAGAAAAAGCTGTGGATAAAGGGCTCGTTAATCCAGCTGAAATTTTTAACGAAAGTCGCCGAACAATTATTCATCGTTTAAACCAAAGTATTGATTCTCTTTATGGTCATGACGGTATGGATGCAAGTTTAATGATCTTTAATTCTGATCAAACAATAATGCATTATGCTGCTGCTCAAAACCCAATTTGGATTGTAAGAGAAGGGAAGTTGATTGAAATAAAGGCTGAAAAAATGCCTGTTGGGAAACATTATAACGATGATATACCATTTGTTGGAGGTGTATTTGAACTAGAATCAGGTGATGTAATTTATACATCTACTGATGGGTTTAAAGATCAGTTTGGAGGAAAAAGAGGTAAGAAATTTAAAGTAAATCAGCTTAAAGATTTAATTCTAATAAATGCACATTTACCAATGCAAGAACAAAAAAAAGTTTATGTTAAAGCATTTCAAAAATGGAAAGGAGATTTAGAGCAGGTAGACGATATTTGTTTAATAGGAGTCAGAGTATAATATAAAAGAGAAAAGCCTCTCATAAATTGAGAGGCTTTCGTTGATTTTAAAAGAATTGAAACTATTTTTTTAGTAAAGTTTTAATTGCTTCTAATTCTGCTCTTAATGCATCAATTTCAGCTTGTTGATTGTTAATTAACTCTTGTTGATCTTTAGTAGCTTCAATCAAGATCGGAACAATTCCATCGTAGTTTACTACATAATGTCCTTGGTGTGTCTTCGTAACTAGACGAGGAGCGACTTCTTTTAGTTCTTGAGCTAAAATACCCATACCTAACTCAATAGGACTTCCCTTTCTAATGTCTTCTTCGTTTTGTTTATACTCATAGGTATATCCAGATAGTTTTAATGTTTTCTCTAAAGCATTATCAATTTTTTCAATGTTTTGCTTTAGATTTTCATCAGATACTTGAGAATATGCACCTGCACTAGATATTTGAGCAACGAGTTGATGTCCATCTTCTTCCCAAAATTGAACAAGTTGATTGTCCCCTGGAGAAATTAATAATAATTGATCACCATCAGTAAACATACCAGTGTCTTCTCCTGGTTGAGTTCCCCAGAATACACCTGTACCTAAAGAAAAATCACTATTCCCTAAATCAGTACTGGTATTCCCTTTAATCTCAGCATCATCACCAGTAAATGCAATTTCGTGATATTCAGTACTAACTGTAGTCCATGGACCTCCACCACCAGAAGGTAAAGTAACAGAGTTTCCTCCAGAAATACTTAAACTACTTCCAGACAATGATAATGTTTGAATTTCATTCGTAGGACTCGCATCGGCATCATTTACACCATCTTGCAAAGCAGATAAGTCAACAGTTGATCCACTAGAAATACTTAAGTTCGTACCCGAAAGCGAAATATCCTGAATCTCATTCGTAGGGTTTGCATCTGCATCATTTACACCATCTTGTAATCCAGATAAGTCAATAGTTGAACCACTAGAAATACTTAAGTTCGTACCAGAAAGCGAAATATCTTGGATCTCATTCGTAGGGTTTGCATCTGCATCATTTACACCATCTTGTAATCCAGATAAGTCAACAGTCGACCCACTAGAAATGCTTAAGTTTGTTCCAGAAAGCGAAATATCCTGAAGCTCATTCGTAGCATCAGCATCCGCATCGTTTACACCATCTTGCAATGGAGATAGGTCAACAGTTGAACCACTTGTAATCGATAAGTTTGTTCCAGAAAATGAAATATCTTGGATCTCATTCGTAGGATCAGCATCAGCATCATCAACATTATCTACACCATCAGCTAAATCTGCTGGAATTCCTGATAAGGTACTCCACGTTTCAATTTCATTGGTTGGATCATTATCAGCATCATCAACCATATCAATAGCATAATCGCTAAGTGACACACTGTTTCCATTAGAAATGTATAGAGAATCATTACTCAACGATAAGGTTTGTTCATCTGTATTTACAGCAGAAGGCAATACTGCATGATTTCCATTAGAGATATAGATAGTGTCGTTTGAAATACTTAAGTTTTGTAACTCATTGGTTGGATTAGCATCTGCATCGTCTACCATATCATTAGCAACTGAATTGGCAGTTTTTGCATGTAGCGCATAAGGAACAGAAATTAATTGAGAAGTTCCCATTAAATTATAGTTTGTACCTCCAGTCATGTCCATACTGATTTGAACAAAATAATTATTGTTAGCCCAATCAATGGTGTTAAAAGTTCCTGAAACTATAGTTCCCCTTCCTATGTTGAGGTTAAGTAAGCCAAAATTATTGGTTGTTGGGGCATGTGTTTCAGTATAAATAACAGTACCACTACTTGAGCTTTCTAAAATTGAGATTTCTACTCCTACAGTCTGATTTGGAAGGACATTTCCTGAGACATCTCTAGCAACAGCTTGATAATTAAATTCTTCTGGGGCTTGTGCATACGATACTCCTGCCATTGCGATAAACATTCCAACGGTTAGTATAACTTTTTTCATAAATTTTAATGTTTAATGATAGTAAATATTTTTGTTTTTTCTTTTCCTGTTAATTTGAGGTAATAGCTTCCCGATTCGAGAGAACTTAAATCGAAAATTTGGGCATTGTCATGCTTTTGATACGGCTTTTGCATTACAAGTTTTCCCGCGACATCAAAAATTTTGATACTGAGGTCTTCATTTAAATTTTTAATCTGTACCTCCACATTTGTTTTCGTGGGATTGGGAAATACCGTAACATCATAATAGGTGTCGTTTTCTTCTACCTCTGTAATTTGTAATTGCGTTTGGTGGAAACCTTGTGTAGCAAAATTCGAGTTGTTTTCTAGGGTCTCAATAACTGGTTCCCCAATGGTCCATTCAATGGAGCCATCCGAATTACTAAATGAAGTTCCTCCACTTGCAATTACCTCTTGACCATAGATGGTAACACTACCAAAGAGGCACAAAGGGATAATCATTTGTTTCATAACTGTTAATTTTTTGTTAATAGATTCGAAATTAAATTAATAATGATAAAATCCAAAGAAAAACTGTTTTTTATTGACGAAAACCTTTTATTTTTAGATAAGTGATTTTTTGTTGTTGATAACAATAATAAAATAGGTTATTACGTTATTGAGATAAAAAAATAAAAAGATGAAACTGTATGTCGCTCTAGTAGCAGTATTGGTAAGTGGTTCCTTTATTGCTCAAGATATTATTAACTTAAAAAATAAAACAAGTATTAAAGCAAAGGTTTTGAATGTTGGAGTCAAAACAATTTCGTATAAAAAACATGATAATTTAAGTGGACCTTCCTATGAAATTAGAAGTAGAGAAGTAACCAATATTCTCTACGAAAATGGGACGCAAGAAATTATCAAAATAGCAGCTCAAGATTATAGTGACTCTAAAAATGTAATTTCATTTAACTATGGAGATTTAACAGTGGCTAGGGTTGGAGTATCTTATGAACGTTTATTCTATAAGGCAAAACTTGGCATCAAAATACCAATATCGGCATCTTTTATTGATTACAATTATTCTAATAATAATGCAAGAATGCAAACAGGTATAGATGTTAATTATTATCCGTTAGGACAAAAAACGCTTACATTTTATACCGGTTTATCTACTCGTGTGGGGAGGATTAAGCAAAACAACTACTATTACTACTATGAGCCATATTATTCTTCATATTATTATCCTGTAGAGAGCAATTTTATTTCTGCTTATGTAAATAATGGTTTACTTGTTCACTTCAACGAACACTTTAGTATTTCAGGGCAAGTTGGAGTAGGTTTAAGAAATATTTATCAGAATAATCAATCAACAAACCCACATGTTAATGGAGAATTAAATGCAAGTTTTAGATTTTAATGATCAACTAAATCCTATTCGGTAGGCTGCTTTAAAATCAAGTGCTTATATTTGCAAAAAAGCAGTAAAAAGATGTCTCAAAAAAGTTCGTCCAATTTTAAATTGGGAATAATGTCTGGAGGTCAGCTAGGAAAAATGCTTACGCAAGTTGCAAGTGTTTTTGATATCCAAGTATCTATAATGGATAAATCTCCACAAGCCCCAGCGGCTCAAATATGTCATCAATTTTTTAAAGGAGATCAAACAAAATACGAAGACGTATATGAGTTTGGTAAAAAGGTTGACTTATTAACCTTTGAGATTGAACACATTAATATTGAAGCATTAAGAAAGCTCAAAGCGGAAGGAGTAACCGTATATCCAGATCCTGAGACATTAAATACAATAAAAGACAAAGGGTTACAGAAGCTTTTTTACGAAAAACATAATATTCCAACATCTCCATTTAAACTTTATGAAAATAAAGCAGCAGTGTTAGCTGCGTTGGATAAAAATGAAATTAGTTATCCTTTCGTTCAAAAATCTCGTACAGATGGTTATGATGGTAAGGGAGTAGCTGTAATAACAACTTCTCATAAGATCAACAGACTTATGGATGGACCATGTGTAATAGAAGAGGCTGTTGACATCGCAAAAGAACTCTCTGTTATTGTGGCAAAAAATCCTTCTGGGGCTGTAGAGTGCTTCCCATTAGTTGAGATGGAATTTAATGCAGAAGCAAATCTAGTAGAACAGTTGATTTGTCCAGCAAATGTTTCTAACACTGTTGAAGAAGAATCAATAGCTATAGCAAAAGAAGTAGCTAAATCATTCGATTTGGTTGGCCTGTTAGCTGTAGAGTTGTTCCTAGATAAGAAAGGAAATATTTTGGTCAATGAATCAGCTCCAAGAACTCACAATAGTGGACATCATACTATTGAAGCAAATATTACTTCTCAATATGAACAGCAATTACGAGCAATTTTTGATTGGCCTTTAGGAGACACTTCAATTTTATCACCATCAGTAATGTTGAACGTGTTGGGAGAACCTGAATATACAGGGGATGTAAAATATGAGGGGTTAGAAGAAGTGCTAAAAATACCAGGAGTTAAACCACACATCTATGGAAAGAGAATAACCAAACCTTTCCGAAAAATGGGACATGTTACTATCTTAGGAACAACGATAGAAGAAGCTAAACAAAAAGCAGAAATTGTAAAAAACACATTAAAAGTTATCGCATATGAGCCAACCGAAAATTAGTATAATCATGGGTTCAGACTCTGATTTAAGAGTGATGAATGCAGCCGCAGAAATTATAGAAGAATTTGGAGTAGCCTATGAATTAACGGTGGTTTCAGCGCATAGGACACCAGAGCGTTTATTTGATTTTGCTCAAAATGCACATCAAAGAGGAATAGAGGTGGTAATCGCTGGAGCTGGAGGAGCTGCACATTTGCCAGGTATGGTGGCTGCAATATCTCCATTACCTGTGATAGGAGTTCCAGTTAAATCATCAAACTCTATTGATGGATGGGATTCTGTATTGTCTATTTTGCAAATGCCAGGAGGTGTTCCTGTTGCTACAGTAGCTTTAGATGGTGCTAAAAATGCTGGGTTATTGGCGTTACAAATTTTGTCTGTAGGGGACAAAGCCATTCAACAAAAAATGATGGACTATAAGGAGGGGTTGAAAGCCGCTGTAATGCAAAAGGTTGAAAAAGTAGAATCAAGCTTTAAATAAGGTTTAATTTGTATTTTGATAAATGATTTGTTCTAAAGACGATTACGTTCAATCAGTTTTGGGACTTAGATTAATTGAGTCAAATTCCATTGGTAACGATATCTGGAATGAAATACAAAGTGTAGGGCTTTCGAATATAGTTCTTGACATCAATTCAAATTATAACCTACCTCTTGGGAAATTTAATGAATATATTTTTGGCCAACTATTAAGGGCTACTAATCGTTTTGAAGTAGAAGAACAGAATCTTCAATTTGTGGCGCGTGGAGTAACAATTGGGGAAATAGACTTTTTATTGTTTGATAAGTTAACGCAGCGATTAATTCACCTTGAAATAGCAACAAAAGTTTATTTAAAAAAGAAAAGTAATTGGGTGGGGCCAAATCTGAAAGATAGTTTAGCATTAAAGAAAGAAAAGTATACCAATCAGTTAAATCAACTTCATGGATTATGGGACAATCTAGAAGAAAAATATAAAAGACCGATAGCCCATGTGAACCTAATTTTAGGTCACCAATGGAATAGAATAGCAGATGAAAAAATCACAAACTATAGCTATTTTTCTTTTAATGAATCATTTTTAAAAACGCTAAAAAAAAATAATTATGTATGGGCCCTTCCACAAAAAAAAGATTGGTTTATTGAAGACGAGGTACTCAGTAAAACACTAGATTTTTGCAACCAAATTGAACCGATAAAAGCGGTAATTGAATTGAATAGAAGTCCATTGGTTTTAATTAAAAAAGAAAGCATAGAGGAAGTCTTTAAATGTTTTATAACGTTTTGGGAGTAGTTTAATAACACTATTTTATAGGAAAATATACAGAGATGGAGCAAACAGAAATGAATATAAAATGTACTGATGATTTTTTGTTATCAGCAATGTTATATAGACCAGAAAAAATCAAAGCAGCAGTATTAATCGCTCCTGCCACAGGTATTAAGAAGCGTTTTTATAATGCATTTGCCACTTTTCTGGCAGAAAATGGATATGGAGTAATTTGTTTCGAAAACAGAGGAATTGGAGGATCCAAACAAGGAAAGTCAATTAATAGTGGTAACCCATCATTAATTGCTTGGGGGAGATTGGATTTAACAGCTGCTTTTTCCCAATTACAAATAAGCTTTCCCAATACTGAATACCATATTGTAGGGCATAGTGCTGGTGGGCAGTTAACAGGTTTGATGGAAGACGTTTCTCAAATAAAATCGCTCTTTAATTTTGCCTCATCTTCGGGAAGTTTGAGCAATATGAATGGCTTTTTTAAATTTCAAGCGACTTTCTTTCTCAATGTGTTTATACCAATCAATAACCTATTATTTGGACATACTAAATCGCAATGGGTTGGAATGGGAGAGCCATTACCCAAACAAGTGGCCAAAGAATGGAGTAAATGGTGCAATGGAAAAGGTTATGTAGCTGTCGATTTTAACCGAAATATTCAAAGTCATTTATATAACGCTATAACAGCTCCTTCAATGTGGGTACATGCTACAGATGATGGTATTGCTAATAGTAAAAATGTTGAGGATATGACACGTATTTATTCCAATTCAAAAGTGGAGGTAAAAACGCTCATTCCAGCTGATAAAGGGTTCAAAGATATAGGACACATGAAGTTCTTTAGTTCAAAATATAGTCAGCTGTGGCAGATTGCTTTAGATTGGCTAGAACAACATTAAGCTTTTTGATATTGCGCTATCGCTACAATTCCCCATTCAGCAATGGAATGCAATAATGGAATTAAAGTTTTTCCAAAATCTGTCAATTCGTATTCAACTTTAAGGGGAGGTTTGATCGTGTATACAGTTCTTTTTATCAAACCATCTTCTTCCAACCCTTTTAATTGTAAACTGAGCGTTCGTTCAGTTGCTGTTGGAATTTTTTTTCTAATTTCATTATACCGTAACGGCTTTTCTACCAAATAAATTAAAATTACTGATTTCCATTTCCCTCCTATTAATCCCATTGTAACACTAGTACTACAAGGGTATTGCTTGTCGTTTATTGTATACATATTTTAAACTATCCTTTTTGACCGTTATTGCAAACTTACAATACTATACTTAGTTTTGCAACTATAAAAAGTATAGTTATGAATTTGAAAGAAATTATGAATTGGCGTTATACAACGAAAAGTTTTGACCCAAGTAAAAAAATATCGGAAGAAAACTTAATACAGATAAAAAATTTATTAAGGATGAGTCCCTCAAGTACTAACCTACAACCTTGGCATTTTGTAATCGCAGGAACAGAGGAAGGTAAAGCTAGAGTAGCAAAAGGAACTCAAGGTTTTTTTGCTTTTAACGAAGCAAAAGTTTTAAAGGCTTCACATGTGGTGCTTTTCTGTTCAAGAACTTCAGCTGATGAGGAATATATGAAACATGTTTTAGCTACTGAGGATCAAGATGGGAGGTATCCTAATGAAGAGGTAAAGCAAATGATGCATGGCGGAAGAAATACCTTTGCTGATATTCACAAATATGATTTAAAAGACTTAGCACATTGGATGGAAAAGCAAGTGTATTTAAATATCGGGAACTTTTTATTAGGAGTTGCTGCTTTAGGTATAGATGCTGCTCCTATGGAGGGAATAGATATGAAGGCTTTGGATGAAGAGTTTGGTTTAAGAGAAAAAGGATTTACTGTAGTCACTGCTGTTTCGATAGGTTATAGAGCAGAAGATGATTTTAATACAACAGATAAAACACCTAAATCGAGGTTGCCAGAAAGTGAAATTATTACAATGATATAATTCATTTAAATCATATTCCAATTAAGAAGCAGGCTTTTGCCTGCTTTTTTTATACTTTAGTAATATGCAAATGTTTAAACGGATAGTTGATTATTGTGAGGCAATAAATATATCTCCTCCAAAACATCCTCATTTTGATATTAGGAAGTTTGAAGATAACATGCCTACAGTTATCGGAGAAATGAAACCGTTTAGACATGAATTTTATGCTATAGCAATAAAGGCAGAAGGAGATGGAATAGTGGTTTCAGGTCATCATGCTCAGTTTCCTCAGGGAGCAACAGTTTTTTTTAACTCACCTTTTCAAATCTTGTCGTGAGATATTGCGCCCAACTGGTCAGGGTATTATCTGATGTTCACCAAAGAGTTTATTGCACAATCGCATCATTTTAATGATTTACTGAGTCATTTTCCGTTTTTAAAAATAGAAGAAGCCATTCCTTTTGAGATCAATAAGGGTGAGGTAGAGCAGTTGCTTAGAATTTTTGAAAGCGTTTGGCAAGAGTATTATGGGGAGAGCAGCGATAAATTCGAATTAATAGAAGCTTGGTTAATTCTATTGCTCAATTTTGTAAAAAGAAGCTATTCAAAACAAATTGCACTGGATGAAAGCGATAAGATCATCAAAAAGGCAAACCTAAAATTGATGGCGCGTTATCAAGCTCTAGTAGTATCTAGTTTTCGTGGAGATACTATTGTAGAAACATTCGCCAACCTGCATTCAACAAGCTATTATGCAGATAAACTGAATGTTCACCCCAATCATTTAAATGCTATTGTAAAGGAATTAACTGGACAAACTGCTTCTCAAATTATTTATAGTCATATTATATTAAGAGCCAAAGAATTGCTTACGCAAACCGAGGATAGTATAAAAGAAGTGGCCTATAAACTCTATTTTGAGTCGCCTAATAACTTCAGTACTTTTTTTAAAAAGCATACCACTTTTACTCCCAATTCATACAGAAAATCAACGATTCTTTGATTTTTAAACTTCTTCATTTGAATTGGAAAATTCATTTAAAAGTTTCTTGCTCAAATTTGTATTGTCATTAAAGGCATACAACAATGAGGCACTTATTTTTAATACTAGTTTTAACTTTTTTTATGGCTTGTCAATCCAATCCTAAAACAGAAAAGTTGAAACATCAAAATCAAACACTTATGCAAGGAACAACAGGCAATAAAGCGCAAGTTCGAGCTTTTTTTCAATACTTAGAAGATAAAGATATTCCAGCAATGGTTGATTTGTTTTCTGATAATGGAGAGCAAATTAACCCTTACGCATCAGGTTTATTTCCAAATGGAGCGAAAGGGAAAAAAGCCTTGATGAATTATTGGGAACCAGTTCCTCAAAATTTTGATGGTATGGAATTTACCATTGAAGAACTGTTAGAGACAGAAAATACTAACCTAATCTATGTAAAATATCGTGGAAAGATTCAACTCAAAAACGATGCAGGCTTTTACGAAAATCAATATTACTCAACCTTTAGATTCAACAATGATGGAAAAATCACGGAGTATGTTGAAATTTTTAACCCAATCGTAGCAGCGAAAGCATTTGGATTAATCGATTCAATCAACTAAAAAGATGAAACAATATTTAATCATAATCTCCATACTCCTTATTGAAATAGGGTATGCTCAAAACAGAAATCAAAAGATGACAGCAGCTAAAATAACAATTCAAGAAAGAGTTACGCAATTATTTGTCGCTACAGATCAAAAGAATTGGGAAGAGCTTAAAATAGTTTTTAGTGATCAAGTAGACCTTGATTATTCATCTATGAGTAATCAACCTCCAGTCATACAAACACCTTCAGAGATTATTAACCAATGGAGCGGAGTACTTCCAGGGTTTGATTATACACATCATCAAATTGGGAATTTTTTAGTTGAGATAGAAGGGAATGAAGCCAATTGTTTTTGTTACGGGACAGCAACACATTACCTCCCCAATGAAAACGGCAATGTTTGGACAGTAGTAGGTTCGTATAATTTTAAATTGAAAAAAGAAAAGCAACATTGGGTGATTACGGCAATGCGATTCAATTTTAAATATCAATCAGGAAATACCGAATTAGTAGGAATAGCAATAGAAAATCAAAAAAAGAAATAAAATGAAATCAATCATCATCATGGCAATAATGGGAATGTTTACTCTAAATGCCTATACTCAAAATCAAATAAAAATGAAAAAAGTAAATTTTAACAGCGAAGGAGCAAAGTTAGTAGGGAACTTGTATTATCCTACAAATTATAAAGAAGGGACAACTTATCCAGCAATAATTGTTTCAGGAAGTTGGACTACAGTAAAAGAGCAAATGGCGGGACTATATGCCCAACATTTTGCAGAGCAAGGTTTTATCACATTAGCGTTTGACTTTAGAAACTTTGGAGAAAGTGAGGGAGAACCACGTTTTTATGAAAGTCCACAACTAAAAAAAGTAGACATTAAAAATGCGGTAACCTATTTGTCTGGCCTAAAGGAAGTTGAAACTTCTAAAATAGGAGCTTTTGGAGTATGTGCTGGAGCAATGTATACCCTGATGGCCGCAGCCGAAGATGATCGAATTCATACCGTAGTAACCGCAGCATCTTGGCTGCATGATGAAGAGGCTGTGAAGTTATTTTATGGCGGCGAAGAAGGAGTAAATGAAAAAATAAATGCTGCAAAAGCCGCTAAAAAGAAGTATGCACAAGACGGTTCAGTAGCTTATATTCCAACAATTTCTACAACCGATGAAACTGCTGCAATGTACGGGCCGTATGATTATTACTTAAACCCAGAAAGAGGAGCAATAAAGGAATGGAGTGCTGATCAATTTGCAGTAATGTCTTGGGAAGATTGGTTGACAACAAATCCAATGCCGTCAGCAGAAAAGATTAATTGCCCTATTTTAATGATCCATTCAGATGGAGCTGTTTTACCCAACTATACGAAAAAGTTTTTCAATGCAATTCGTACAGAAGATAAGCGATTACATTGGATGGATACGGAATTAGAATCGCCATATCATCAATTTAATTTCTATGATCAGGATGCTGAAATAAAAGAAACAATCAAAGAAGCTGTTGCTTGGTTTAATCAAAAGCTATAAACGTAAATTTATAAAAGCAGATTTCAATAGGAAGTCTGCTTTTTTTGATTTTAAGATGATTTAATAATCCCAACTTTTATATTCTGCATTGGCGTCTTTCATGTCTTCATAGAGCCAGACCATTCGATCCAAATACCAACTCTTACCAAGGTAAGCTAACGCAACACCTAAAACGGCTCCCCAAACAGAATAGACAACAATTGCCCATATTGCTAGCCCCATTCCTATTGATGAAATAAGATTTAAGATTTGATAAATTGGCTTTTGATGAATAGCAGGAATGTCAATTTGATCTCTGTTGAGGTAAACACGTTCACCCATTACCGATTTTGAAGCCCAATTTTTGGTAGATTTTGGCTGTTTAAAAAATACAGGGTTAAAAAACATCCAAAGCAATGAAATTACTCCTGGAATTAAACACCACCAACCAATCCACAATCGGCTCCAAAAAGCCAAAACAATTAGCGGTAAAACAGAGTACCGAGTCCATACGCTCCATGGATTGGAGTGTTTCATCCAATTTTCATGAGTCAAATTAAATACTTTTGCAATTTTCCTTTCTAATGTCATCCCCTTTAGGTTTTATTCGTTATTAGCATTCAATTGTTCCCATTTAAGCCTCAATTTAGGGATCTCATTTTCCAAGAATTCATAATAACTGTGAATAGATTTAAGTTCGTTTTTAACTAAACTTTCATCATTATCGTTTAATGCAATTCCTTTAGCAATAATGTCTTTAAATAGTCCAATTGAAGTAACTTTTGAGGTTATCATGTTGTTTAAACTATTCGTCGCAATTCGATAATATGATTGTCTAATTCCTGTAACCATGTGCTTTTCAATCATTTTCTGATTGGTCAACAGTTTAAGGTTGCCACTAATAGAACCTTTGCTAGCCTGTAAAGCATTCATTAAATCATCGAAAGAGTTATTTTCTGTAGATGAAGCGATTAGATAGCCCAATATTCTACCTGCCATTTTTGGGAGGCCATACTTTTCATAAAATAATCCAACTTGTTCAATATATTGATCTTTTTCTGTCATTATTTTTCAAAGGTATAAAAAGTTCAGTACAAAATGAACTAAATGTTTGTAAAATGGGAAAAGAAGAAAAATTAGTGGTTTATTTTAATGCCTTGATATAGTCTTTTATAGGTAAAAAATAATGGTCAAGCCAACCTTGCTCGTATTGTGTTTGTCCTTCAGGGATGTTGGTGTGTGTGAGTAACAGCTCAGTTTCTCCTTCTGGTGTTTCCGTTAATTCAATCACAAGCATGGAATCTTCATCAGCTTCATCAAATTCGGTAGTCCGCCAAGTTTGAACAATTTTTTTGTTTTCAGTTAATTCAACGTTTTTCCCAGTAATATAACCATCCCAAGCAGAAAAAGTATCCGATACTACTTTTGAACATTCAGCTTCACCTCCAGTCATTTCAGAGTGAATTTTACTATCTAACCAAGCGTTATAAATAAATGAAGGTTTAACATTAAAAATTGTTTTTAAGACTAAAGATTCTTTCATGTTCTTGTGGTAATAAGTATGTGAAATATTAGAAGTTTTTTTAGTTTTCAAGCCATAAATGTACAATTTTTTGTACGGAGGGAGGGATTCGAACCCTCAAAATCTTGTTTCTAAAACAAGCGCGTATACCTTTCCGCCACCTCCGCCTAAGTGTTGCCCAAATAGGACTCGAACCTATAATTCAAGACTCAAACTCTTGCGTGCTGCCATTACACCATTGGGCAATTGTCTGGAAAGCAGGATTCGAACCTACAACCTCCCGCTTCCAATGCGGGTAAACTACCAATTGTTCTATTTCCAGAGTTTAGTATTATTATCTCGATTTTACCAAGAGACAGTTGGTTCCACCAAGACAATAATACCATGGTAAGTGTAGTAGGATTCGAACCTACAGCTCTGAGTCCGTAGCTCAGTGTTTTGTCCGTTAAACTATACACTTATTGGGTGTTCTTCGGGGCTCGAACCCTGTTCTCTTCATTCACAGTGAAGTGTTTTACCGCATAAACTAAAGACACCATATTGGAGACAAGAATGAGAGTCGAACTCATAAAAATCGGTTTTGCAGACCGATGCCTTAACCATTCAGCCATCTTGTCATATTAAAGTTTGGATCAAAAAAAAGCATCCCTTGTAAAAGAGATGCTTCGTTAGTTGAGTATTCATTATAGATTACTCAATTGCGTATTTGCTCTTTTACAAATAATTGGGGGATAAAAAGACAACGGTGTTGATGTGGCATACACGGGAGTGTATTAAGGGAATCAAGTTGTGTTTGTCCTTTTGTATTATATGTAATTTCGTTTTTCATTTCTTAATTGTTTCGACGGTGCAAATATGAGAACTATTTTTTAATTATACAAATAAATTTTGTTTTTAAATTATTGAAAATCAATTTGTTAGCTCTGTTTTAGGGTGTTAGGTTCTACCCCGTGTAACCACAGATAATGCACATTTATTCCAACTGTCTGTCTCTCAATTGTTTCTTTGTTTTTTAGGTTTCTATTTAATTAGCGTTACTTCTGCATAAATTTTTTTAAAAAAGTCAAAAAAAAAGCGCCCAATTGCTTGGACGCTTTATGAATTATCTTGTTTTAATCTATTTTTCTATTCATTCTTTAGTGTTTTAGACATAAAAAAGACCTCCATTTCAGCTCCAATAGCTTGATGAATACGACAAATTAGTGTCGGTTGATGAAGAATATGTTGTCTAAAACTGTTCATTTCTGAAAGCAAATATCGAATATTTTAAAGAAAAACCCAGATTACACATTAGAAAATTTATTTACCTTTCAAAAAGACATTAAGGCCAACGTCATGCGTTAATGTCTAAACATCCAATGTGTAAAGCTGGGTTTATTGTGCTTAATTAGCCCTATTCAATTCTGTTTCGTTAATGTTATTGTGGTCGTATTGAATGGCTTTTAGTTTTCCGAAATTGTAACTAATAGTAAATCGAATAAAACGTGTGTCATCAATAGCAGTTCCATTAATAGTGTTGCCACTTAAGTTCAATTCAAACCGTTCTTTACTCGTTTGAAATACATCATTACAAAAGAGTTGTGCAAACCATTTGTTGTTTCCAAAAGCTTTTGAAATTCCAAAGCCTAATTCACCAGCTGGGAGTAGCTTCCTTCTTCCATCAGAATATTGACTGGTATAACTGCCTAATAATTCAAAGTTGAACCATTTTTTTATAGGAAATTTAGTGTAGGAGTAGAAATAAAACTTGGGTGTAATTCCTACTTCACCAAAATAAAGATTGTTGTCTTCAAGTTGATTAAGACTAATATTGAGCATATTATATCCAGTAATTCCCTTTATATCTACTCCTTGCCCAATCTCTAAATAAAGTTGATCATAACGTTTAAGGTTTTCTACACGGATGGTATTATCAGTAGTAGAAGAATCATCTTGAAAAATGATAAAGATTTTCGGAGATTTTTCATGATTCACTCCCAAATTAATGGTTGTTCCCCATTTTTTATTCGAAAATTGATGTTCTAGGTTGTATACATAACTTGGTCTGATTTCAGGATTTCCATGAACAGATGTAAAGGCATTTAAATAGTAAATATAAGGCGTAATTTCACTAAAATTTGGTCTGCTAATTTTAGCATTGAACTTTTCTGTTAACGTCCACTTTTTTAATTGAGTCGTCCAATTGGCATTTGGAAAAAAGCCAATATAATTCGTGTCAATATAATTAAAGTTCTCTAGTGTTTTGTGTGCAATAGCAGTTGTGTGTTCCACTCGAGTTCCAATTTCATAATACCCTTTTTTCCAATTACTTTTCCAGTTAATATACCCCGCATTAATCTGCTCCTGATAGCGATATGAATTATCAATGTTATTGGCCAAAGAATCGTTACTCAATGTTTTTAAACGAACAGCATTATAAGAAACCGAAGTTGTGTGTTTAAGTCCTATTTTTAAGTTGGAGTTATTGGTGAATACTTTGGAATAATCCAATTGACCAATTTGTAACAAACTAAGGTTATCATTTTCTGCATTTGAGTTCGAAAGGGTTTGTGCTTGTCCCATATAAGCCGTTTCAGAAATTTTATCCACATAATCTTTAGAAACTGCGCTATACGTAGCTCCAAGAAATAGGCGACTTCCTAGAGAGTCAATTTTCCATTGGTAATTCCCCGAAATAATATCTGTTGCCCAAAGACTTGTTCCTTTATTGAGTGCATCGATAGTCTTGGTTTGATTTTCAAAGTCTTGTTCAATGTCTGTATCAACATTTAACTCATAGAAACTACGGTTTCCATTATACTCCATTGAAAGCTCATGTTTTGGAGCGAGTTGGTATTTTATTCCCAGTAGAAAATTACTGACATGATTCAAAGTTACTTTTTCATTCAGTGTTGCATTTGCTTGATATGGAGTTGCAATATTAGGAACAATTAAACTATCGATTCTAATAGAGCCAGAAGCGCCAAAATTTATATTTCCAGAAGTTTTAACACTCAACTTATTTTGATGCCAATTTAAGCTAAAATCGAAGTAACCCAATTGATAAAAAGCTTTGGTGTAATGACTTAAGACCTTCCCTTGAAACCCTTCTAGTCCCAAATCTTTTAGGTGAACTAAAATTACAGCTTTTCCAGAAGCATCGTAACTAGCATCAGGGTTTTTGATGATTTCTATAGACTCAATTTGCGATACAGGGATGGCGTTTAAGGCCTCAGTAGTGCTCAGTTTATTATCAATATAGACCAAAGCTTCACCTCTACCAATTACAGAGATGTTGGCTCCTGAAATGCTGACTCCAGGAGATTTGGATAGAATTTCGTTTACAGAACCCGTACTTTGAAAAATTGAATTGGCAACATTGATTGTAGTAACCCCATCCTGTTGTTCGAAAGCTAATTTCTTTCCTGTTACGGTTATTTCATCGATTGTTAATGCTTGAAGTTGAATTGTTTTTAAATCTGTACTTTGGGTAATGGAAAGCAATTTTTCTTCAAACCCCACACTGGTAATTTTTAACAGAAATGGACTGACAGTTGTTTTAATTTCAAAAACTCCATCAGTAACAAACTCGCCTTGAATTAAGGAAGAATCTTGAGTAGAAAGAATCAATACATTTGAAAAGGGAATAGGAACCAGTTGTTCATCAACAATTTTTCCCGTAATCACTGTTTGTGAAAAGGAAGTTAAAGCTAAGCTTATAGTCGTGATGAGAAAAAGATATCGCATAGATTTAGTTTAAAAACGTTATCCAAAGTACAGGAATATTATTGGCTTATTTTTAGGGTTTTCACTGAAGTAAAGATCAAATTTCCGAATGGTTGTTTTCAGTTTTCTAATGGTCAAACTTCCATTACTTATTTCCTTATATTTGTGTAGATGAAGGTTGTTATTATAGAAGATCAAATACAGCTTAGAAAAAGTTTGATACACCAGATTGTTGAGGCTGATTTAGGGTTTCAGGTTGTTGGCGAGGCCGATAGTGTAAGCAAAGGAATAGGGGTAATCATTCAAAAACAACCCGACATCGTCTTTTTTGATATTGAAATTATTGAAGGCTCTAGTTTTCAAATATTGGATGCCTTACCAAAAATTAACTTTAAAACAGTATTCGCAACAGCTCATGGACATTTTGCGATTAAAGCCATTAAATACAGTGCTTTCGATTTTCTATTAAAGCCATTTAGGAATGAAGAGTTAATCGAAACACTTCAAAAATTGAAAAAGGAGTTTGGGCAAAAAGAAAACTATGACGAAAAGTTTCAATTGCTTTTTAATGAACTCAAAGGGAAAGAGAATAAAAAGATTGCGATTAGTTCATTAGATGAAATCAAATACGTATTGGTTAATGATATCATTAGAATAGAAGCTGATCGCAGTTATTGTGAGATTTTTCTAGCAGATGGAACCAAGATGACCAGTTCTAAAAGTATGAAACATTATGAGTTGTTATTACCGTCTACTAATTTTATCAAAGTGCATCGCTCACACATCATTAATATGAATTATGTAGATGCAATTATTAAATCTAATGGTGGTTTTGTGAAGTTAAAAAACCAAGATGAAATTCCTCTTTCTAGGAGGAAAAAGGAAGAGTTTTTAACGATTCTAGAACAAAAAATAATGGAGTAGATGAGTAGTGGGTTAAAAATAGTCTTACTTGTTGTATTGGTCTTTAATTCATTGAGATCTCATGCTATTTATGGAATAGGAGAAATCTTGTTTGCAAAAGGTAGAGAGTACGTGGAACAAGGGAATATTGACTCGGCCGAATATTATTTTAAACAGGCAGTTACTGCTGCGGAAGCGTTACACGACTCTGTTCAAGGCCCTACCAAAGCCAAGTACAGTATTGGAATTGTTTATCATAATGCATTCTATTATGATAAAGCACTTGGTTATTTGCTGGCAGCAGCAAAAGAGTTGGAAGATAGCTCCTCCATTTTAAAAGCAGACATCTATAATCAAATAGGAGTATTGTATTATGACGTTCAAAAGTTTGTGCCAGCATTGGAATATTTGATGGAAGCTTTTAAGATTTCTACGGCAATTAATGATCAAGAAAGTATTGCACTGATCAACAATAATCTAGGGCTAATCTTTATGGAAACAAAAGATTATGAGAGTGCACGAACTTATTTTAAAACGAGTATTCGAATAGCAGAAGAGAACCATTACCTCAAATCTTTATCTTTAATCAATATAGGATTATCAGAATATTACGAGAAACGATACGATACTGCTTTGTATTATTTAAACGAAGCTGAGAGAGAAATGCGAATTAGTGGTGACTTGCATTATATCCCAAGTGTTTATTTGAATAAAGGGTTGTGCTATTTGGATGTGGGAAAGGTGCAGGAAGCTAAACCTTTATTTGAAAAAGCCTTAGCTGAATTTAAGCAGAACAAAAATAAGGAGCTTGAATATTTATGTAAAGTTAATTTGTATAATATCGCTTTTTTAATGGGGGATTACACTACCGCCAATCAACATAAAACGGAGTTTTTAGCCTTTGAAGATTCGATTCAAGACATCGCTATAAAAGTTGATTTTTATACTTATGCTGCTCAAAATAGTCTAATAAAAGGGGATTCTATTGCAGCCTTACATTATAATGTAAAACTAGTGGAGTTTGGAAAGGTTATTTTGGAAGGTTTAGAAAATAAGGGGTTGACCGATTTAAAATCAGATGCTTCTTACCTTAAAGTATCATCAGATGTAGCGTTGTTAGCATCAGAAAACGAATCCATTCAAAAAGAAAAAAGTGCTGTAGAAGAAATCAATGATAAATTAAAAAGTAGCAACCGTTTAATTAGTGTATTGTCCATAGTGACTTTATTGTTGGCTGGGAGTTTTATTTTTTATTTGGTACAATCCAACAAAAAAAAGAAAGCCAAGAACAAACAATTAGAAAATCAACGTGCTGAACTCGCTCAAAAAAATGAACAAATATTAAATTCATTTGAATATGCCAATGGAATGGAAAAACTCCTTCTGCAACAAATGAACCCTCACTTTTTGTTTAATGCTTTAACCACAGTAGAAGCAAGTATTGCTGTTGGTGAGATTGATTTTGCAAAAGAATACATTGCGTTGTTTTCGGCTTTGTTAAGAAAAACCTTAAACCATTCTCGTCAGGATGTGATTAGTTTGCCTGATGAGCTGGAGTTTTTGGAATCCTATATCCAATTGAACAGTATCAAACAAGGAGAAAATTTTTCTTATCAATTAATTTACGACGAAGACCATGTGGAAGATTTTGTTCGAACTCCTCCGATGTTAGTCCAGCCTTTTGTCGAAAATGCGTTAATTCATGGCTTATATCATAAAACCAATGGTCCTAAAGTGTTAAAGATAGAGGTTTGCCCTAAAGACAATTACATTTTATGGATGATCACCGATAATGGAGTAGGGCGGGCCAATTCTAAAGAAATAGGAAAAACCCACCAAGGTATTTCCCACGGAATTCAAATCACCAAAGACCGAATTAAATGGATGAAAAACATCTACGGAAATAATTTCTCAGTAGAATATACCGATCTAGAAGAAGGAACTAAAGTAGAGTTGAAAACTCCGATTGTGGAAGGGTGAGGTTATTTAATATGATAAATTCACTCAAAAACCTTTTGATAACTAGAAACTACATCAAAAAAGTAAACCACTTTCAATGTGATTCTATTGAATTGATCTTCGGTTAAAACAGTTCCTACGTTGCTAAAATAAGAGGGGTCGATGGTTGGCGTATCTCTTTGGAGGGAATTTTTATAAACTAAATTAAGAAAGCTCCCTGGGGCAAATTGCCATGCAAAGATTAAGTCGGTGTTAAAGGCGTTAAAATTAAAGTTCGCATTTCCATCAAAATAATCATCTTTAACGATATAGCCAGCTTCGTCTAAGTCGCCATAGTAATCGTATAGCCCATAAGACCAATAATGTCGTATTCTTAGGGTTAAAGAAAGGTTGTTTTTAAATAAATATTTCCCTTGTAGAATATTGGTGAACGTGCGAACATCTCTTACCCCATATTTAGGAATCCCATCAAAATAACCTGCAAAACCAACGTCGTTTGAATTACTAACCCAAATGGAAGAGGGGGTAACTGTTAGTTTATCGTTGATACGAATAATTGGAGAAATGTCGAGTTTAAAATATTGATTTTGAATATAATCTGTGAAATACCCTTTTCCATAAACGATTTCTCCGTCTAGGGCAAACTGTTTCCTATAATCTGATGAGATACCTATACCGTTGTAATAATATTCAGGGTCAATAAAATTTTGTCCAGCAACTCTTGATTCAAATAAATCAATTCCGTCTCCAACTTGAGCGTTCATAAATAGATAGAAAGAGTGAAACTGAGGAGTAGTCAAAAAGAAACTTCCATAGTATCTATTTTTAAGAATTTCTCCAGTCGTATAATTCTGGTCTAAGCTCCATGTGAAACTATTATAGGAACTATTTAGCTTCCAAAAGGGGTTATACTTATTGTATTGTAGATTGAGGGAATGAGTACGAATATTCGTTGTAAAATTCACGCCTAAATCATTGGGGTTAAAAGTACTACTCTTACTTTCAGAGGAAAGTCCATATTTAAAGTTTCCACTAATTTTATTCAAGCTTGCAGCATAGCTAAGCCCATCACTAGCATTTGATTTTAAAATAGATGAACCAAGATCATGGTCTCTTTGAGAAACTTTAACATTTCCTGAAGCCGAATATTTAGCGTTTTTTGAAACAAGTTCACCTCCTAGTGAAGTAACATTGGCATCAATAAAATTTCCTTGTCTTGTGGTATTTAAGTTAATTAAATAGATGGAGCTGTTGTTCTTTAAATTTTGATCTAGGGAGATGATGTTATAGTTTACCAAAGGTTCTGTGGTTACAGTTCTTGTTTCACCAGTTTCGGTATTTTCAATGCTAGCATTTGTTTCTCCAGTGATGGCGTTCATGACTCCAATTCCCAACCCGTTTTTGTTTCTACCAGATATTTTGGCAACATTAAGTAAGTTTGTTTTGTTAGGGTTCTCAAGTACAATTTCGTTAGAATCAAGGTTGTTATATGCATTGGAAAACCCACTTGGAAAACCGCCAATTCTTCGGGAGTAAAAAAGATCTGATTTATTAAAGAGGTCAATTCCTTCTTGGAAAAAAGGGCGTTGTTCTTCAAAAACCACTTCAAAAGCTCCTAGGTTTTTGACAATATTATCCGATCGAACTTGTGAAAAATCAGGCAATAAAGTCATATCAAGGGTGAAGCTTTCGTTTAATCCCAATTTTAAATCAGCACCAGCGCCATAGCCAATGGAAGATTTGTCTTTTGAAAAAGCGGTAAAAGAAGAGACATAAGGCGATAAAGATAAGCGTAAAGGATCATCAATGTTGGAGAGTCCTTTTAAGTCTCCCCAGTAATTGATAGGAGTTTCGATATTTTTAGGAACCAATGACCATTGTAGGCTTGTTCGGGTTCTTCTGATTCCTCTTTCAAAATTAATTTTCCATTTTTGTTGTTCATCTTTTGGAAAACGGATTGCAAAATAGGGAATTCTCATTTCCACAATCCAGCCGTTATCTACAATTTGAACAGCACTTTCCCAAACAGCGTTAAACGAGGCATCCGAAAAACGACTATCGGATTGTACCCCAGATGCAGAAACACTAAAAACAAAAGCATCTAGTTTTTGATGATAAGGGTCAAATAAAACGGTAAATAAATCAGCGTTGAGGTTGTCATCTCTTTCTCCCAATTGTGTTAAAATACTATCAGGATGAGTATCAAAACAATAGCCTAGAACATAGAGGTTATTGTTGTCATAAGTCATCCGAACCTCCGTTTTAAATTTAGGAGGGTTTCCCTCAGTAGGATTTCTTTCCAGAAAATCAGTGGCAATAGCAGCGTTTAACCAACTGGTTTCATTCATTTGGCCATCGATTTCAATTTTTTCTTCAGTCCTAGAAATAGCTATAGATTTCACTTGAGCCGCTATCAATGGAATAGCGCCAAAAGTCAAAATAAAAGCCAAAAATAGTGAGGTTCTCATAAATTCAAGGAACAAAATAACTCAAAATCTCTTGAATAGCCATGAGTTTTTTAAGGATAAATGATTTGACTTTCAGAATGTTCTCAGTAAATTATTTTCCGCAAATTTGCGGAGAATACTGTCATTTTTCACCGCAAAAGTTATGTGTACTGGTATTTAGTTAAGCGTTTATCTCCAGTTTTAGTTAAAATACCTCGCTCAACTGCCCATTTTAGGTCTCTGCTTGCCGTAGCTTGGCTTATTTCTTTAAAGTTCTGTAAATAATCTTTTCGACTAAATTCGTTAGTGCCTATAATATCCTTAAATAAATCAATACGATCTTCTGTTGTTAGCGTTCTGTTTTGAGTTTTGAGGAGGTTTTCTAAAGATTGGAGTATTATATCTAACATAAACTCTATAAATGGTGTAGAACTACCCATTTTATCCGATTGCCCTAATGCATGATAGTACTTGGTTTGGTTTTCTTTGATAAGGCTTTCGATAGGAAGATATTCAAATACGGGGTATTGTTGCATTAATATAAGCATTTGCCATAATCTTCCCATTCTACCGTTTCCGTCTATAAATGGATGGATAAATTCAAACTCGTAATGAAACACACAACTTTTAATTAGTATAACGTCCTCATCTTTTTTAGATAGGTAAATAAGTCGTTCATTAGGCCTTTTACCATACTCCCACTTGGAGCAATGTGTTCTACTTTAGAACCTTTTACAATCCCTACATTTTTGGTACGGAGCTTTCCTGCTGTCTTTATTAGCCCTTCCATTAAAACCCCGTGAGCCTTTTCCAAATCTTTTATTTTGTTAGGGTTTAGACTATTAATTTGTTCATAGACCTTAATTGCATTTTGCACCTCTAGGATATCTTTTTTTGGTGCTAATATTCGCTTGTTTTCTAATAATGCGGTTATTTGTCCCTCAGTAAGTGTATTTCCCTCTATTTCTAAAGAAGATTGTATCGTTTTTATACGGTTCTTTTTTCGTAACTCTGTTGGAGGTTTATATAAATGCGTAGCGTTTATTTCTCCCAATTTCTCGGAAATGGAAACAACTAATTTTAGTATTTTATCTGTTATTTGATATGGTGGTTTCAAAACTTGATAGTATCATTTGATAGTATCAAAGGTAATCAAAAATTAAAAAGGCACCATTTTGGATTGCTTTTTATTGCTAATTTAAGATAGCCTAGGGTTAACTTTTTGGTTTGAAAGTATAAAATAGGAGTTACTTCCCAATACAAAATATTACTTTCCTTTATTTATAGTAGTTTAATAATAAAAAGGTACAAATAGGGTACAAAAAGCAACAAATTAACACAAAACAAGCCTATATCATATCTAAGTTTAGGCTTGTTTCTCTACTATCAAATTTATTAATTTTATACATTAATCTCCGTAAATTTGCGGAGATTAAAATGGTTATTCTCCGCATAATTATTTGTATAGGTATTTTGTTAATCGTTTATCTCCTGTTTTTGTTAAAATATTTTGTTCTACTGCCCATTTTAAATCTCGGCTTGCAGTGGCTTGGCTTATCTCTTTAAAATTTTGTAAGTAGTCTTTTCGGCTAAATTCATTTGAGCCTATAATATCCTTGTATAACTCAATACGAGTTTCTGTTGTTAGTGTCCTATTTTGTATTTTGAGGAGGTTTTCTAAGGATTGTAGTATTATACCTAACATAAACTCAATAAAAGGTGTAGAACTCCCTAATTTATCCGACTGGCTTAATACCTTGTAATATTCGGCTTGATTTTCCTTTATTAGGCTCTCAATAGGTAAATACTCAAATACTGGGTATTGTTGCATTAGAATAAGAGTCTGCCACAAACGCCCCATTCTACCGTTTCCGTCAATAAATGGGTGGATAAATTCAAACTCGTAATGAAATACACAACTTTTGATTAGTATTAAGTCCTCATCACTCTTTAGATAAGTAAATAGGTCGCTCATTAGTCCCTTTACCATATTACCACTCGGAGCAATGTGTTCTACTTTTGAACCTTTAACTATACCTACATTTTTGGTTCGGAGTTTCCCTGCTGTATCAATTAGCCCACTCATTAAAATACCGTGTGCTTTTTCAAGGTCTTTTAATCTGTTAGGATTAAGTGTATGTAATTCCTCATATACTTTAATAGCATTTTGCACCTCAACAATATCTTTTTTGGGTGCTAATACTCGTTTGTTTTCTAAAAGTGCTGTTATTTGTTCCTCTGTAAGTGTATTACCCTCTATTTCTAAAGAGGACTGTATGGTTTTTATACGGTTCTTTTTTCGTAACTCTGTTGGAGGTTTGTATAAATGGGTAGCGTTTACCTCTCCCAATTTCTCGGAAATGGAAACAACTAATTTTAGTATTTTATCTGTTATTTGGTAAGGTGGTTTCATCCGCTATTCTATAATTTTATAATACTGTCGGATGTAATCTCGTAAACTCGATTTCAAAATACGATAGTATCATTTGATAGTATCACAAAGATATGAGTTTATTTTTCATTATAATTAACTAAACCATATTTCTTAGCCAAAAACTTATTTATTGATGCCTCTCTTTTATAGTTGAATAACGTTTGTTTTTCTTTATTGGTAAGGTTTGGGATAGTAAAGAACTTAATGTAATTTTTCGCAAAAGAATAATAACCACTTGAATAAGGTTTACTTTTTACCTTTACGTAATACCAAAATATATCCGAATTTAAGATTATCTGTAATAAACAAAGTTTTTCTTTGTCATTATCTATCATTGCATATCCATTGTAAAAAAGTAAATCTTCATTATCTGTATATACAAAATAAGGTTTATTTGAAAGATAAGGAAATAGTAATTTTTGACCTTTAATCATTAATGCTTGATTTCTACCAAAGGCATACCACTTTTCATATTCTTTGTTGCCATTATCTCTTTTTGCTAACTCTTGTTTATGGTCTTCTAAATATCTGTACGCTTCTTTAAAAGTGCTAGAAAAAAAGGACTCATCAAATATCTTTAGTTTATCGCTATCCGTGTGATAGGGAAAGATTAAGTATTCTATTTTTTCTTCTATCTCTTCTTCTTTTTTAAGAATATTAGGTTTTATCGCCCTTCTGCATATACCTTTTTCAATCCTATAGTCTTTTCCATTTTTAGAGAAGTAAAAATAAACTTCATCTTCCGAATTTGGCTTTAATAAATATATTTTATTCCTTAGAGTTGCGAAGCCATTTTTAATATCTACTATATCTTCTAATTTTTCTCCCGAATTTTCTAGTTTTTTGATATTTAATGTAGTGTTGTAATCATCAAGAAGCCAACCATCATAATCACTTAGTGAATTATAATTTATCTGTAAAAATTCAGAATTAGAAAGTTTATTTAATCGTGTACTATTGGTATTGGTATAAGAAATATTCCCTTTATCATTTTGAATAAGACAAATACAGGTATATGTTATTCTTCCTTTAAAAACTTGTTCGTCCCCAAAATCAACTAGTTTGAAATTGTATTGATTTTCTGAAAAAAAAGACCTAAGATTTCTACCGTTCAAACTCCTGTAGAAAGAATTTACCGTAATATATCCTAAAACC
Source organism: Bacteroidia bacterium (assembly GCA_030426105.1). Taxonomy (GTDB): domain Bacteria; phylum Bacteroidota; class Bacteroidia; order Flavobacteriales_D; family Parvicellaceae; genus S010-51. Next base: position 51,676 of record JAUHZI010000004.1, read on the forward strand.
CCATCTTGTTTAAGCCATCCTAAAGCAATTTCAAAAAAAGGTATATAAAGGTCGAGTTTGCCAATATTTGCCGTTTTAAACTTAGTTGCCAATTTTTTCGACTCTTCGTCTATGTTTTCGGCACTAACATACGGAGGGTTGCCTAGAATATAATCAAATCCTTTAGATTTCTGTATTTCTTCTGAGTTTTCAAACCAATCAAAGTCTAAAGAATTTCCTTCAAATAAATTAAAATTAAACGTTTCTTTGTCCTCTCCTTGAGAAACAGCAAGAAGACTTAATAATAACTTAGTCCTTTCTATGCTGTAAGAGGCTACATCAACCCCATAAATGTTATTTTGGAATATTTCAGAGTATGATACACCTCTCTTATGTAGAACTATAGCAGAGTCAATTAAAAAGCCTCCGCATCCACAGGCTATATCACAAATTGTAATTAAATTAGAACTATTCTTTTCTAAAGTCTGACTAATTATATAATCCCTTATGTATTTCGGTGTGTAAATAGCCCCATTGACTTCTTTTTCTTTTGGAGAAATTACAAACTCAAATAAATTAATGACAGCCTCAAAGTCAAAGTTTTTATACGTCTTCTGTAATTCTACTATAAACTCATTCAACAAATTTTCTTCCTCATAATCATTTGCTATAATATGTTTTAAAAGGAGTTTATTGTTCTTTACCTCAACTTTATTTATTAAACAAAATGCTGATACAATTAATCTATTTATTTTAAAAGTATCATAATAATGTTTCTTTAGAAAATATGTTACCCTACTACTTATCAATTTAACAAATTTGAGGGTTTAATGAGTAAGGAGTCCAATGTGGAGAAAAATGAAAATTATTTAAAGATTTCTCCCAATTCGATGAGATAGAGAGGAAGTAAGGCTTAATTATCTTTTCTTGATATTTTTGTATAAGCCTTCTATATTCTTGATTTCCATTCATTAATCCTTTCCTAACTTTTGGATAAAAGTTGGAAATTAAATAGTCCAATCCTAAAATTGTTTCCATAGGATGATGAGCAATTCTTGGAGTTTCTAAAACCAATAATTCGCCCGTGTCTATTTTACCTCCATACTCATCAATCAAGTTTTTACCTCCAAATTGTAGATGATAAAAAGGATGAGGTTCTATAGGTTCATTATCATCATTATTATAAATATGCCTATCTAAATGAAAAGTAGTTAAGGCTTTCTTTACAGTATCAGTTTTATCACAAATAAAATCGCCTTTTATTGTAAAGTTAAAAGCAAGAGTTTGAAAAGGGTCTATTTCTTCCACTTTATTAGTATCTCCCGATACTTCGATACTAATAATTAATTTTAAATCAGACGCAGAAATAGGTAGTTTCTTTTTTGGTATATCACTATTAAGTTTAAATACAATTTTGTCTATTTTATAATTCCAAAAGTTAGGTTGATGTTCTTCATTAATACAGCCAACTTTATCACTTAAAAGTGTTGTCAATGCTTTTTGATAATTAAAATGTTCAATTTTAGAGCCTAAAAATGGCTGAATAAGCCTATAAAACTTAGTTAAGTCGTTTGCTAAGTCTTTTCTAATTTTCTTAGTTTTTTCATCTATTACCATAAGTCTAATTATTTGCTTTATAATTAGACTTTTCAACTGCTAACCGCTCCTTTTCTGATGGGTGTAATTTTATACCTTCCTCTACAGACTTTCGTTCTATTATAGACTTTAGGCTAACATATTCTTTGTCTTGCCATAATTCATAATTTTTATTAACTAAAAACCCATCTGAGGTATCTAAAGGCAATTTATATACTTGGCATATCGTCCAAAATTGAGTACTCAAGTTTTCTTCTATCGGTTGAGCAGAAACAAGATTATTAAAATTGAATTTTTCTTTAAGTCGTTTAACTCTTTCCTCTGCGTTTAAACTGATAAGAGGCTTTGAGAAGTTTTCGTCCCACCATTCAATTAGCCTATGTCCCCACCACCTTAGCCATCCATTAGATAATATGCCTTTATAATTGATATTTTGCTCAATTAGTATTGTTTTAATACTTTGCCAATCTTCTTTAGACTTTTCAATATCAACTCCCAACCTTGATGCTAATATTTCTTCGTTAATAAGAATGCCATTTCTTAGAACAATTTGCTTTAAAATAAATTGAGAGATTTCAGAGATACTCATCATAGTATCTATATTCAAATTGAATATATCTATTTCGTACTCTTCACAGTCTAACAAGTAATGAAGTTGGTATTTCTTTTCATTTTCATCAAATGAATTTTTAATTTTTTCATAAGACATTATAATAGAAAATATTTGCTTCTCATATTCGCTTCCATCTATAGCCAAATTATCTTTAAAAAAATAATGGTCGAATAGGTCGTGAGAACTAATATCTGTGTTGTAATACTCCTGTAATTTTGTGTCAGAGGTTAAGAGAAATAAAGGAAACTCTACTAATCTTCGGTCTTTGGTCGTTTGCTCTGTTCGTATTGCTTGTGCTAAAACTTGCCCTAGATAATTTGCTACTTCATCTCCTTCTTGATTTTCGTTTAATCTCAAGTCCAAAATAAAAGCATTGTAATCTGAATATTTAGAAACAAGAGTTTCTATAAATTCCTCTAATCTATTTGGGGCAATAACTTTTATATCTAATAACTTATTTTGAGATAAACTCGTAACAAAAGAAGAGCAGTTATTTTCTTCTGCTCCTGCATTATCATCTATATATAAAACTTTAAAAGTTGTCATCTGGTATATCTTCTTTTTTTGCTTTTGGCAATTCTATTCTAAAATTGGTTGAATATCCTTTTGGTGGATTGTCTAAAAATATCTCTCCACTATAACTCTCTATAATATCTTTCAATATTTTAAGACCTAATCCCGTACCCGTTAATTCAGTAGTGGAATTAGTCAATCTGTTTTTTGGAGTTGAGGTTGTAAAGAAGGCATTAAAAACCCTATCTCTATTTTTATCGGGAATGCCGTCTCCATTATCAATAAATTCAACATAAAGGATATTGTCTAATTCTCCCGCTCTGATTAATATTCTTTTCTGAGGAGGATTAGCCCTTTTTAATGCTTTTTTTGAGTTAGTATATAGGTTGAATAAAATAGATGCCCATTCCGAAGGGTGCATTTTACAAGTAAATAAATCAATACCCGTAATTTCTTTTTCTATTGTGATATTACTTCTAGTTAAATCTCTTCCTAAAGAGTCAATAAATGGATTAATGGCATCTCTTAGTTCGATAGGTTTTAACTCTCTATTTACATTAGCAGAAATAGTCTCATCAAAATAAGCCGTATAAACTTGAAACGAATGAAACCTTTTCTGCATTCTCAATGCTATTTCATACTCTTCTGTACCTTCTTTTAGTTTATCTAATAAAACTTTAATATCTATGGCAAAAGCAGGGAGATACTGATTTATTTCGTGTGTAAATTCTCCTATAACCAAACCTAGCCCCGCTAACACTCTTAACATATTGAGTTCTTCTATTTGCTCTAGTGCTTTTTTTAAGTCCTCTGCTTGTTCTCGTGCTTTTTTCGCTTGTTCTTGTCGCTTACTATTCTTTGCCTTTTCCTCATCAGTAGTGCTAGAGGAGGTTTCGCTATCTTTTTCTAATTCTGTAGCAACATTCTCTAATAACTCTACTGCACTTTCTACAGCATCTTTTGGAGTTTTAGGTTTCTTGCTTTCCCATCCTTCTTGATTTGTACTAGTTTTTCTGCCTCTTGTTTCTGCAACTCTAATAACAGCAGATGTTAAGGATTTATATAGAAAATCTACCAGTTGTTTGTATGCCTCATTCTCTAAGACTCCTTCTCTGCTAGATAGTTCTTGGAAATCAGAAATTTTACCATCAACCTCAACAAATCCAAAAAAGTTAATATTACCGTGAACAGGAAGAATACTCCTCCTTCTTATTGACTCATCTAAGCCTATCCAATCATTTTGAGGCTCTCCATAGGGCAATACTCTAAACCCATTCCTGTACATTCTTATACCACCACTTGTTTTAGCAGTTTCTCGAATGTAAGACTCTACTTGTTTAGGAATTTGACCTAAGTTATAAATAAAATAATGGGCTTTAAAATTAACTCCTCCTAATAGTTTATTATATTCCCCTTCTATGTATTGTTTTTCCTCTGTTACACTATCAACCTTACTTTCTGTTATTCTCCAAAAACCTTTACCTTTATTGTCTATTCCTCCTTCAATTTCTGCTAAAGCGTGCTGAAAAAACATACTTTCTTCATTGGCTACCGCTCTTCCATCTTTTAAACAAGTTATAGTAAATCCTGCATCTTCTATTTTACCATCTTTTAATTTTTGTTTAGAAAGAGGAAAAGGCTGTATAATATCCAAAGCATATCTATAAACTCTTTTAATCATTGCCTCAGACCACCAATCACGCAAATCATTTATGATAAGAGTTGTTCCTTCTGTTTTAGATTTATCTTTTGGTATTTCTTCAATAGTATTAGTTATAAGCATTAAATCCTCGTCCATTTTATATGAACTCCAATCAATACTAACCTTAAAGGCAACTTTTGAAGATGATGTTTGGGTAATTATAGTTAGTTTATTGCCTAACCTTTGAGCCGAAAACCTACCTATTCCTTTTCGTCCTGCACGTTTCCGTCTAAATTTAGGAGAAACAGGTGTATGTATTTTATCAGAGGAGGAAATTCGCATAAATCCATTGATTAATTGCTCTCTATCCATTCCATTCCCATCATCAGTAATAGTTAGCGTACCTCCATAATCATCAGCATTTATAAAATTCAAAGTAACACTTGTAGCATCTGCATCATAAGCGTTTTTAATTAATTCAGATACAGCCGTTTCGTGTCGAGCAACTAATTCTTTTCCTAGCCTATCAATAACTCCTGCATCTACAGAAAAACGAATCTTATCCTCATCAAGTCTAGCAATTTCTTGAGATAGTTTTAAGATTTTATCAGTATTGTTCGGCTCTTCTGAAAGTACCTTTTTTAATTCGTCTTGTATTTCTGTTCTTTTACTCACTAATGTTATTCAATTCTATTTTTATCTTACCATTTAATCCCTTTTCTACAATTTCAACCAATGTACTTATCTTAATGTTTTCTCCGTCTTTAGTTTCAATTCGCCCGATATAACTCCTGTGTTTACCAACCTTATCGGCTAACTCTTCTTGGGTCATATTACTTTTCTGCCTTAATTCTTTAAGAACTTGCCCTATGCCTTTTTGAGGAATATACATTGTCTGTTAATTATTAACATTATACAAAATACAAAGATAATAAAACTTGTAACTTATCTGTAACAGATTAATCCGAATTTATTTGGTTAATTGAATTTTAAAATTCCTAAATTATTTAGGTATTTTCCTAACTATTCCCCCATAAGTTCTAATTGCTCTTTTTGTAGTTCTATCGGGTCTTTAATTATTTTGTAATCTTCTGAGATATGGAATGGAATTGTAGCATTTTTTTGCACGCCATTAGGAGCGGTTATTGTTCCTTTTGCAGTTACATCATAGTATAATAATTGAATGCTATCGGCTGTTTGGGCTTCTTTTGCCCATTTTTGAGCGTTCTCTCCGAGTTTTAAAATTTCTGCCTGTAATGCCTCAAATTCTGCTTTGGTTGAATTAGTAGGCAAAATTTGATAGTCTTTACCTAATTCTTTTGCTTTTTCAAGTTTTCTTTTGACGAGTATTTTGGCTTGTACGGCTTCATTTTCTAACCTATCTTTTTCGGTTATATTTTCAATTTTAATGCTATCTATTTGGTATTGAGCGTTAGGCTCATCTTTTAACATATCCTCAACATAGATGTTTACTACTGTTTCAATTTGTTCTTTAGGTGTTTTCTCTAAACAAGAGGTAAGTAGGGTTGCTAATAAGATGAATAAGAATACTGATTTTTTCATTTTGAAACTGGTATTTGTTGCTTCCCAGTTCCAAAGAGGCGATTACTTTATGAAATAAAGAGGGCGTGAAACTGAACCGTACATCCTGAAGGTATCGCCAAACACCCAAACTCAATACAGACAGCCACGCCCAAACTGGACGAGGCGAACCATCTGTATTCTTTGAGTCTATTAAATTTGGCGATTTTTCAGAATAAGAATACGACTACGCTACTCTATGTTTTTACTATTTATTGCTCTATAATTCTTTGTTTTTTAATATTACTACAAAGATATTGTTTTAATTTTTTCACTTAGAAAAAATCTGTAAAAACGTATAAATTGTATAAACTTTTCAATTCCTAAAATGTGCTTATTGGAATTATATATACCGTTAAAATGGCACACTTTTTTACATTTGAAAAATATAAAGGGGTGTTAAATAGGCACACCTTTTAATAAAAAGTTTAGTTTTTCGATAATTACATTTTTAAGTTGTATATGAATATTTTCGCCTGTTTTGTCTAATAGTTTTAGATATTTCTTTTTATTATCATTAAAGACATTTTGAGACATATTTAGTTTTTCTCCCCAAACTAAAGGGTTAGCATATTTTAAAGCCTTTTCCTTTTCTTTTGGGTTTAAGTTTTTAAGTTCGTTATAGTAATCCATTATCAAAAAGGCTTCTACCTCATCTTTAAGGGTATTAGATAAAATAAGGTAGGTATTAGGGTTTAATAAATCAGCATAGGTAAGTATTCCCAAAGTTTTTATGTATTCGGTTCGTTTACTTTTTATTTCTATTCTAAGGGTATTTTTATTAGAGCAATAACCAAGAGGCTTAAAGAATTTGGCATACAATTTTATCAATTTATATTTGTTTGCCACTCCTGTAGGAGTTGGTTTGTAACTCTCTTTACAGAAAGCCAAATCAGTAGTGTTGTAGAATAGGTTTTTACCGTGATAGTATAATTGATTGAGTAATTTTTTAACATCAATTGGGCTTATACAGTTAATGCCAAACTCAATATTTATTATCCGTGCTTCTTTGATAGGAATTTTAAGGGTGTTTTTTATTTCTAGTAGAATTTTAATGCAATTTATAACCGAAAAATCGTTTGAGTTGTGTTTTCCATTGTTAAAGTAATAATGGGGTTTTATAAGTATTTCCAATTTAGTAAACACCCCTTCTTTAATGTAGAAACAGAAGTAAATACCTCTATACTCCTTAACATAAGACGCTTGGTTAAATTCGTTGTATTCTGCCCTATGTACTACTTTGTGATTTTTTAGCAAAGGATTGTCAAAAATTGCTTCTATGTATGATAAATTCAGAATAAGGATTTTAAGAAAATCAAGCACCTTATTACAATCGGTTTTTTGCTATATAGGCTTCCGCTTCTGCATCAATCTCTTTATTGGTTTTTTCTTGCCCTTCTTTTAGGTATTTCAATAGTTCTGTAGAACTAAAGTAAACCCTTTTTCCTCTTTTCATAAAAGGCAATTCGCCTTTACTTTTCTTAGTGTAAATTGTGGCTGTAGAAAGACTTAAAAATTTGGCTGCTTCTTCAACTGTTAAGAGTTTTTCTGTTGAATTGTCTTCGGCACTGCTAGGCAATTCTTTCATTGCCTTTAATAGGTTTTCAGTAACTTTTTCTGCTATGTTACTGATTAATTTTTCGGGGTCAATTGGACTTAATACTACATTGTGCATAATTTCTTGATTTTTAATTATGCACCAAAAGTCTAGGGGCGTTTTTCGGGGCGAGGAGTAATAACGCCCCTATTTCGCCCTTTCTTATAATTGTTTACTTTGTAGGTACTTTTCTAATGCTTCGGGATTTTTCGATAGTTCAATAACTATATTTCTCCAATTATTGCCCCCAATTCCAATTAATGTGTTTTCTGAGTTGAAGTCTTTATTTGACATAGCAGTGAAGTTTTTATAGAATGTGTTTCCTTTTCCAATTCCCATAATTTCATTGCCTATCCTTTCTAAAGTAGCCTTTTGCCCAACAGGAAAACCTTTCCCGCTTGCATGATTATCAAGAATGTATGTCAAAACATAATGCTTGGCAAATAGTTTTTCTTTTAGTTGCTTTTCTAAAGAAGTTATTGTCTTTTTTCCTTCAAATATTAAACTGAATAGTTCAATTATTTCCGCTTTAATTTGTGGTCTTATTTTTCGTTTACTTGCTTTAGTAAATTCTTGTTGTTTGTGTTTTAAATCAAACAAAAGGTCTTGAATATTTAGAACCTCATCATAATACTCTATTTTATCATATTCGTTTTTTCTTGGTAGAAATAGCACTTTTCCATCTTTAACGTTCTTTAGTTTACGTAGAGGCGGTGTTTTTCCATTTATGGTATCTTCTAAATTATCCGAAAACGTTTCGTTTTCAGGACTCTCATAATCAAAAGAATATAAGTATTTTGGCATTTCTTCTTTATCAATACTACCTTTTAGAGGTTCAAACAGATATTCAATTATATTATGAATTTCCTTTATCGTTATCTCCGCAAATTTGTCTTTAGGTATCAATTCTTTTTTAATTTCCATAATCATCAAGATTTAAAACGATTTTAGTTGTAGCATCTCTTTTAGACTTATCTACTACTTTGGCGTAGATTTCAGTAGTTTTAAGGAATTTATGCCCTAATATTTTAGATACTGTATAAATATCTGTACCCTCTGCCAGTTGTAATGTAGCAAAAGTGTGCCTAAAGTTATGAAAGGTAATTTTTTTGGTAATTCCTGCATCTTTAATCCATTGTGCTAAAATTTCATCTAGGTATGCAGAAGGTTTGTAATCTTTAAATACCCTCTCATCTTGTGGCATTTCTTTTGGGTTTTCTGTGCCTTTTGTTAAACTGTATGCCTGCTTAGAAATATAAACGTAATTATCTCTATTTGTTTTCTTCCTTTTATAAAAAACCATATACACGTCTTCATTCTTAGTAATATCCGCCCAAGTCATGTTTTTTATTTCCATAGAAGCAAACCCCGTTAAGATTGAGAATAATGCAACATTTTTTAATATAGGTCTTTTGCAGGACGTTTTTACTAAATCTTGAACCTCTTCTTTGGTTAGGTATTCTCTTTTGGTTTCTATTTCTTTAATACCCTTTACTTTAGCGTTAAGGTCTGTTTGTAAAAAACCATCTATAAATGCTTGTTTTAGTGCTACTTTTACCTTTGTGAAATAGGACGATGCGGTATTTTGTGAAAGTTTTACTTTATTACTTCTATAACTATTAGTTGAAAGCAAATATTCTTTGAAATCTTCCAACTTTTTTTCGTTTAAGTCCATAAATTTCAATGTCCCTTTTGTAAAACGATGGAGATAATTATAGGCAGACATCCAATTACTATAGGTTGAATCTTGTCTTTTCTCTGCTTGCTCCCTATAGTACTCTACAAAACATTGCTCCCCGAGTTTTTTTATTCTTAGTTTTTCCTTTTCATCATCATTATATATCTCGGGTTTATTTAATTGATTCTCCCATTTTTGGCGTATTTGCCGTGCTAATTGAAGGGTTTCTTTATTATCCTTTTTTTCTAATGGTGTTCTTGGTTTTTCCAAGATATACATCTTTAAAAATTTCCTGCGAGTTTCAGTAACTAACTTACCTTTTACCATTTTAGGCTCACTTAGTTTAATGGCAGGGTAAAAATCCAAAAATAGACTTTTACGTCCCTTACTTACTGTTTTCTCTCTTAGTTTCACTTTTATAGCCATAGCCTATATTTCGTATAATTTATCTATATCTACTTTTGAATAGTATGTAAACTTTCCATTCTTTATTTTCCTAACGTTATGCTTGCTTGCTAAACTGTATATTGTATTTCTTGAGGTGTTATATTTACTCGTTATTTGTTCCATTGTATAGCAATCTTCTAATTTTAGGGGTTGTAGTTGAGTATTGGTATTTTCACTTTCAAATAAATTCTCGACATCTTTACGCCTTATTCGAGTAAGTCTTTTGCTAAGATTAACTGCCTTTATTTCATTATTTTTTACCATTCTATAAATAGTGTCTTTTCCACACCCCAGTAAAACGGCTAACTCTCTAACAGTAATAAATTCTTTGGTTTTTATAAGTTCTAAACTAACCGCCTTTTTTTTGTATCGAGTAGGGTTTTGTTTTTTAGTATTGGCTTCAACCTTCTTTTTCGCCTCCAGTCTTTTTCTCAATTTATAATTTTGAGACGCACACCTATGAGAACAAAAACGAGTAGTCCGTTTTTGAGCCTCAAACATTTCTCCGCAATTCTGACATTGCTTTAAAATTGTAAAAGTGGCTTTGCTCATTTCTCTCTATATTTTATCCTTATTTATCCTGTTTTATATGAATAAGATTGTTTTTGTCGCTTTATTTCGCCCAATTAGGCGTAAGTAATTCTAAAACCTCTTTAAAATACAAATAAGGTACAACAAAGGTACAAATTTGTACCTAATAAACACATAGTATCACAAAGTAAAGAAATAACACAAAACAACAAAACTCTTTATTTAAAAGGATTTTAATTGTGTTTCTATAATTTTATTAGTTGTTTATTTTATGTAGTTACTTCCCGATACAAAAATTAGCAAAAATATTTCCTAGTAAATCATCTGTAGAAACTTCACCAGTAATGGTTCCGAGGTGATGGAGGGCTTGGCGAATATCTATGGCGATAAAATCTCCAGAAATACCATTTCGTAAACCATCAGAAACTTTGATTAAATCTTCTTCAGCACGTTTTAGGGCTTCAAAATGACGAATGTTGGTTACAATGGTTTGGTTGGAAGAAAGCGATGAAATGTCAACAGTGTCGAGGAGTTGTGCTTGTAACTCGTTAATCGCATTGTTGTTTTTTGCAGATATAAAAACAGGTTGTAAATCACTTTCTTTAAAGGCGGTGATTTGAGCTTCCGAAGCAAGATCTAATTTGTTGGCAACAACAATATGTGCAATTTCATTAGGTAGCTCAACAAGGTCTTGTTGAACATCAGCAACTGATAAGTCATTACAGTCAAATAAATAGATATAAACTGCCGATTTTTTGACTTCATCCAACGCTTTTTCTACACCAATTTTTTCAATGGTATCAGTTGTCTCTCTCAATCCTGCAGTGTCGATAAAACGGAATTCAACTCCTTCTAAAATTAAGGTCTCTTCAATTGTATCACGAGTGGTTCCTGCAATGTCGGAAACAATGGCACGCTCTTCGTTTAATAACGCATTTAATAAAGTCGATTTTCCAGCATTTGGTCTTCCTACAATAGCTGTGTTTACACCATTTTTAATAGCGTTACCTAGTTTAAAAGATTGCGCCAAGCGTTGTACCAATTCCAAAACCGTTTGAACGAGGTTAATCAACTCCGTTCTATCAGCAAACTCGACATCCTCCTCAGAAAAATCCAATTCTAGCTCTACTAAAGAAGCAAAGTGAATCAATTGTGCACGCAAGCCTTTTAAATCGTTAGAAAAACCACCACGCATTTGTTGGATGGCAATTTGATGCGCCGCTTCACTCTGAGAATGAATTAAATCGGCAATAGCTTCGGTTTGTGATAAATCAAACTTCCCGTTAAAGAAAGCACGTTTCGAAAACTCACCAGCTTCAGCCAATCGAGCACCATTTTGAAGTAGTACTTCAATGATGCGTTGTTGGATAAAAGTAGAACCATGGCAAGCTATTTCAACAGTGTTTTCGCCAGTAAAGGAATGAGGCCCTCTAAAAATAGTCACAATCACATCATCAACGACTTTATCCTCGTCAACAATAGAACCGTAATGTACCGTATATCCTTTTGCATGAGTTATATCTTTGGTAAAACATTGATTGACCGTAGTAATCGCCGCTTGTCCAGTTAAGCGTATTACCGCAATCGCACTTACACCTTGTGGTGTAGAAAGTGCACAAATAGTGTCTAATTGATCCAATGCTAGCATTTTATTTTTCAGGTTGAATAATGGTTGGTTCAGATTTTACTTTTCGAGCATAAGCTCTCCCTTCCATCCACCATTTATTCATTCTTTTTTTATTAAAAATAAGTGAGTTTTCCGTCAGTTTCTGAGGAGTGTGATAAACGTTAATTTTTACCTCGTTAATTTTACTTCTCAACTTAGACAATTCCAATTTACTGTTGGTCGTTTGATCCAATAAGAAGTCAAAAACATTAAAAAGTAAGTCAATAGCGTTGGTCGACTTCATACGATTGGTAACAGACTCAATAGGGTCGAGAACAATCACATCAATTTCAGTAGCTCCAGCATTAATTGCCGACTGAATAGGAATATTATTGCCAAAACCTCCGTCGCCATATTCCATCCCGTTTTTAGTCACCAAACTCATAAAAGGTAAGAAGTTGGCAGAAGCCCATACCCAATCACAAAAGTCTTCGTAACTACAATCTTTAAGGGCTTTGTATTCAACTTGGTTAAGCGAAAGGTTAGAAACTGTAACAATCACATCTCTGTGGCTGCGTTTAATCCACTCGAATTCAACTTCTGTAAAGAATTTACTAATCGTTTTTCTTAGTTTTTTAGAACTTCCAAAAGTCTTATTTCCACGCCAAAACGAACGAATAATATTCCAATGGTTCATTCTAATTTTAACCACCCCTCTCTTCACGTGAATTTTATATGGGTTCAACGTAAAAATATCCTTAGGAGTGATAGAGGTATAAACTTTTTTAGCTTTTTTGACATTATTAGACGCCAACATAGGAATCAGCAAACTCCCTGTAGAAGATCCTGTAAAGATATCGTAATCGATACCCAAGTCGTTGATAAAGTGCTCCGCCATTCCTCCAGCAAAAGCTCCTTTACTACCACCTCCAGATATTACCAATGCTCTCATCTAATACTTAATTATAAGGTCTTGTTTGGACAGTTCAGGGTTAAAAAAAACAAATCCCATCTCAAAGATATCAATCGTTGTGGTAACGCGATCATTTTTTTGAATAGTTTTCCATGCTTTTGTCATTCCTTCTGACCAATAAATATCATCAAAAATAAAAACGGTACGATCGTTAACTTTTTCCAAACACTGTTCAAAATAGTTTAACGTAGCTTCGTGTTTATGGTTACCATCAAAGAAGACAAAATCAACTGTTGATAAGCGTTTTAGTAAAACAGGTAAAGTTTGGTCGAAATTTCCTTCGATGACTTCTAGCTTTTTAAGCTTCAATGTTTGAAAGTTTCTTTTGGCAACTTTTACAATGTTAGGAGCTCCTTCTAGGGTGTAAACCACAGCATTTCTTCTAGCTTTTTTGATGTAAGCAGTTGAAATACCCAGCGAAGTTCCCAATTCAATAGCATTGTTAATTTCTAGATAATTAGCCAAGCGAAAAAGAAGTTGTCCGTATTTAGGAGCCTTGGCAGAGCTGTTGGCAATCTGGTTGATGCTTCGCTCATTTTGATTACCCTTTTTAGAACCAGCCCCTAAATCTTTGACTTCGATTTTGGTGTTGTTCAACTTTAGGTTGTTACGAATTAATTCAATGGCTTTGAATGCATAAAACTCATCCTTTTTATCAAAAACATGTAGCAATAGGTCGCTAATAAATGGGACGAAATCTCCATTTATACTTTTAGCCTTTCCTAAATAACTAAGATATGATTTTGCTTGGTGAATCAACTGACCGCTTATTTTTTATAGATTAAAACTTCAGAACGTCCTTTTTTAAATATTTTATTGCTGTTGTCTTTTCCTTTACGTAAAGCTTTTTGTTCGGCAGCTGGTAAATGAAAAACTTCTTGACAAGCTGAGCTACAACAACCATCCATTTTTTCTCGACAACTATCACATTGTATAAATAATAAATGACACCCTGAATTGGCACAGTTGACGTGTGTGTCACAAGGAGCTCCACACTGATGACATTGCGCAATTACGTCCTCAGAAATACGTTCAGAACGTCTTTGATCAAAAACAAAGTTTTTCCCAATAAATTTATTCTCTAAGTTTTGTTCTTTTGCTTGCCTGGTGTATTCTATGATACCACCTTCTAATTGAAACACATTTTTAAATCCTTTGTGTTTAAAATAAGCACTAGCTTTTTCACAACGAATTCCACCTGTACAATACATCAACAGGTTTTTATCTTCTTTGTGTTCCTTTAAGTCGTCTTCAATAATTGGTAAGGATTCTCTAAAAGTATCAACATCAGGAGTAATGGCTCCTTTAAAATGCCCAATTTCACTTTCATAATGGTTACGCATATCCACCAAAATAGTGTTAGGATCTTCCATTAATTCGTTAAACTTTTCAGCATTTAAGTGAATCCCTTTATCTGTTACATCAAAAGTCTCATCGTCCAAACCATCTGCAACGATTTTTGTTCTGACTTTGATCTTAAGTTTTAAGAACGATTTATTGTCTTGTTCTACTGCTACATTTAGACGGATGTCTTTTAAAAATCCAGTGCTGTCTAATTGTGCTTTAAGTTGTAAAAAGTTTTCAGCAGGCACAGAAATTTGAGCATTAATTCCCTCATCGGAAACATAAGTTCTTCCCAAAACATCTAATACTTCCCAAGCAATAAAAAGTTCGTCTCTAAATTGTTGCGGATTTTCAATATGGAAATATTGATAGAACGATATGGTTAATCGATCTTTTCCCGCCTTGTCTATAAGTTCAGCGCGTTCCTTCGCACTTAATTTGTTGTACAGTTGCATGCTATACGTTTTTAAGTGTTAAAAAATTAGTAAGTGGGAACAAAAATACACTTTTTACGCGAGGTAAAAAGTGTAGACAAGGTTTTAGTTCAATCGAATAGTGTGTTAGTTCTGCACATTAATGTTTTCAATGTGAACTGTTTGAGAAGATTTAGGTTGGATTTCGACCTTAAAACTGGTATTGGTAATGTCTCCTTTAGATAAGGAAGAGTTATTATCAACATCTACAAAAGCAGTTAAATAGTAGGTGCCTGGATGTAGGTAGGTATATTTAAAATTTGATGCTTCTATTTCCGAGAAGAGTAAGACTTCATCCATAACAGACTGTTTGATATATCCATACTCGATAGGCACTTTTCCTTGCTCATCTGTTAGAGGGGAACGAGATAAATAAACAATAATTTTTTGGTCTTTGGTTTGTTCTGTTTGTTCAATGTTGATATCCATTTGAGCTAAATAGGGAATTTCATTAATAGGGTATGGGTCTTGAGCCAACTGAGCTAATTCAACAATGCTTTTTGATTCGTCCTGCCACATATAACTTCCCGAAGTAGCCGTATATCCCTCTTGCCATTGTGGAGTTGGTAATCCACTGGAAAAGGTTTTTTCTACAACTTTGGAGGGGAAGTTATGAATTTTAGCCGCTGTTTGGGCAAGTTCTAAATGTTGTTTTTTACCTTTAAATACCATGTGTTTCGTTGGTTTAGAATATGTTCCAAATCGACTGGTATGTACGACCATTTCTAACTGGTCACTATTAAAGGTCAGTTCCATCCACATAATTTGTTCACCCCCATAGGCATCAACAAAACGATAGTTAATTTCATCACCTTTTTCCTCAACTGTTTTCAACACAAAATAACTCGTTCTGTATATACCATTTAAAATCCCACCATTACGAACCATAATTGTTTCAGTTCCTTTATAGTTGGCCATAAAAAAAGCGTTAAACAAGTTACCAATGGTTCCTCCTTCAAATAATCCGTGTATATGAGCAGGAGCTGTGGCTCTATAATCAAAGGCAAACCAAGGAATATTTTCGCCCATAAGGTTCATTTTACCCACCCAATGTCCTTGCATTTTATTGAAAAAATCGAAGACATGTGCTTGTTGTATGTCTACAGGTGAAATACTGGGAGGTGTAAATTCATAATCGTTTTGAGAGGTTGTTGTAGAGTCAGCTACTTTTTTGTAGTTGTTTTTTACCCATTTTAAAAAGAGCAGACGCTCATTTTTAGGCATTAAACCTCTCGTTGGCATTGGGTTGCTGTGGTCGTTAATTCGTTTTAATAAAGGGCCGTGCTCAGTTACAGCTTTAACGTTTTCATAGGTCGATAAATCTAATTGGGCACTTGGTCGCTTTCCTGCATGGCAAGTTAAACAGTGGTTTTGAACGATGGATTGAATATGAGATTCATAACTAACACTTTGAAAAGGGATGTCAACAGTGGTGTTTGTTTGATTGGTGCTTGTACATTGAATAGCACTAATAGTAATAAGTATTATATAAAAGATCTTTTTCATGGTTCAATTTATTTAGATGAGTTTATAGCATTTTCAATCCATTCTTTGACGACTGATTGAAACTTTACAATAGCAGATTCTCCTCTTTGGGCAGTAGCTCCAATGCTAAAATAAGGAGATTTTAATGATTTCTGTTGTTGCTCGCAGGCAAATATATCTTCTTTCATAAAATCTCCAGAAGTCATTGGGTCATCAGTATAGGAGGTCTCTTGGTATTTTGCTCCTGTTCCGTATTTATTCCAAAAGGGATGACGACTTGATTTGATATATTGAGCAACACTTTCTTGTTCAGAGACATTCATTACTTTGGTGCGAATAACGACTTTGGTTTGATCAGGAGCTATTGGGGTAACGTGAAAAGTACTCCACGACCCCTCCGATTCTGCAATGCCAATGTTTGGGAAAAACCAAGGAACATAAGCACCGATTTGTTCACGTGGGACAGAATCGATTAAGACATAAGGAGAACTGTTTTCAATATCTTTCTCGTATTTCTTAATAAGTGGTTCATAAAACCAATAATGTGGGCCAACCCACCCAAATTCAGCTTTTTTGTGGTCATACATGTTAAGGGTGTTTTGATGTAAATGGGAAAGGTGATAATGGTCGATATAATTTTCAACCACAATTTTCCAATTGGCTTGAATTACCTTAGTATAAAAAGGTTGGTCTTCTTGTTCGGAGTATTCTACCAATTCTTCTACTTGGTGCGGTCCTAATAAAGGTAAAAGACCTCTAAAATAATCCGAAATTGGAGCTGCATTTTTATCTGGATGAACAAACAGCATTCCTTTAAAAATACCAACAGCTGCTTCTATTAAGTTGAGGTCACATGTATGATTGGCTTTGTCTACGTGGGGGAATTCTTCTGCTTTATTGGGGATGTTGATGAGTTCTCCATCAGTGTTGTAAACCCAGTCATGATAAGGACAGGTGATTACTTTTTCTGCTTTTCCAACTATTCTTAATAGCTGAGTTCCTCTGTGTCTACAAAGGTTATGAAAAGCCTTAAGTTCGCCTTGTTTATTCTTAGTAATGAATAAATTGTTGAGTCCAGCTTGGACAGTAATAAAATCCTCTGTGTCTTTTAGTTCTTCAACAAACCCAGCAAATTGCCAAGTCTTACTAAAGATGTGTTCCATTTCTAAATCTAACCACTCTTGAGAAGTATATGCTTCGATTGGAAGCGTATGCATTAGCTTAGGTTCCATAGTCGTATTGTTTTGTAGTTGTAAAATTAGAGGAGCTGTACTACAGTTTTTTTGACATAGGTCAAAAAATAAGCAGGTAAAAAGAAAGAGCTTTGTTTCATCAATTAATTAATACCATTCAATATGATGAAGAAGGCAGTTTATTTTATAGTTATAATCTCATTACTCAGTTTGTCATTAACGACCTATAGTCAGTCTGTAAATACAGCAGCTTTACCAAAATATGTGGTAATAGGAGCAGAGGATACAAAACTACTGGGAGGAATAGGAATTTATATAGCAAAGAAAAAATCCGAATCAAAAAATGAGATGAGAAATTTGGAGTACTACCTACATACAGCTCAAAAAGTAAGAACAGTGACAGATCTACTGAATGAAATGGATCAGCTTGGGTTTGAATATGTGAACACATTTGTAGGAGGAACGAAGTCTATCGGGACAAATGGTAATTATACCTATGGGGATGCTGAAAAGGCACGTTACAATATTGTGTTCAAAAAAAGGTGATAAAAATTGTAGGTTATGACAGTGAAAAAGAAAGAATTAGTGCTATTTGTGATAATTATGTTGCTTTTTATTGCAGGGATGATCGTTATGATTGCCAATCACATTACGAGTTGGTGGGCTTGGACGTTGTATGTTATTGTATGGACTGTGGCTGAGGTAAAAGTGGCTAAAAATATTCACCTGAAATGGTGGGTTTGGGGCTTAATTATTATAGGTCTATCTGTATTAGACTATTTTATCCTTCAGTTTTTTAAATAAGTAGAACATTCGTTTTTGACATAGGTCAAAAAAAGAGGATAATGGATACTATAGTTTTGTTGTAGAAAATGAATGATATAAGGAACATATTTTTTGGCTTGTTGGTTTTTATAGGAACAGGTTGTAAGCATGAATCTATTACAGGAGAATGGTTAATGAAAGACCATTACTATAAAGTAACTTATGCTATTTCGAATGATACTCAGAAGGGATTAGTATTAAATGTTCTTCATTATAATGATGGTACTATGACGTATAAAAAGGGAGAAGTTTCCCCTTTCTTTTCAGAGGTCAAACTGTGCAAGAAAAAAGGAAAGTATGTAGATTGTTCTTCTGGAGCAACAGCTTTAAAAGATGAACCAAATATTGCCATAACACTAGTGAATAAAGATTCCTTAAAAGTTGAGAAACGAATTAGTAATCAAATAATAACAGAATATTGGAAAAAGAAATAAGATGAAAATGAATAAACTAATAACCATTTTTTGTGGAGTAGCTTTATTAGGAGTAGCTTGTGATAAAGAAATTCGAAATATAGCTCCACAAACAGCTAAGCCTATTCAACAAGAATTTAGTCGTGAAGTAAACCCTGTAAATATTAATGATGAAGGATTTGAATTGTTAGAAAACCTTCAAGGACATTGGGTTGGGGAAAACCTTGTCATGGCTGATAATTATGAGTGGTTTTCTTTTGATTATCGACCTATTTCAGAATCGCACATTCACGGACTATTTGAGGGAGGAACTATGGGGAATTTATTAACCTCATTTTTTGTGACAGACTTTAAGAATACACGAACCATTATGGCGAGAAATGGAGGCTTGTTAAATGGGATTTATCGATGCAGTTATTTTGTTTTGGATAGTGTTAGTACGACGAATACAGAAAGTTTCTATCGTTTAGTAGATGCTGTTGGTGGACAAAGAGCAATGTGGATGGAATTGAAATTTACCCAAGACAGTTTGTACTTTAATGCATACACTAGTCGTTTAGGGTTGTTAGAGCCAACAAGACACATGACATTTAAAGCTGTCAATGAAGATATTTCAATGGCGCAAGCTGCAGCTACGACAGTTCAGTTTCCTCAAAATATACCAGCTTGGGATTTCTCTAATGGTTTTGTACAACAGAATTTGTATGTAAACAGTGGTGTTGATACAGCCTCTTCAGCTACGTTTTTATCTCAAGGAGCAGGTGATGTTTTCTCTCTGTCTGTTCAATCTGGAGATCCTTTTACAATAGCAGACCACCCTTACATTGGAATGTTACAAGTTGATGTGACTCGAAATCCATTAATTCAAAATGAAAACCTATTGATTTATTTATCAAGAGATCCATTGACCGATAATTCAGGATATTTCGATGTAAATAATTTTAATTCGATTCTATTGTTTCCATAAATTGTAGGAACTCAAGATCAATTTACATTCACCTATTTACATCCAGGTAATTATTATATCAATGTTATTGCAGATAAAGATGGTGATGGAGGCCCATCTCAAGGAGATGTAACTCATGTAGCGCAGTCTATTACGATTACTGCTAATGGAGTTCAACAAATAACAATTAACAACATTACCATTCAAAATTAAGTCGTATGAAAAAGATAATTTCAATCAGTCTATTTGGTGTATTTTTTCTATCGAATTGTACTAAGGCGATTATAGAGGAAGCACCAACAAATGACATTACAAAAACGGTAACCTATAGCACAGATATAGCTCCTATAATGACCAATTACTGTATTACATGTCATGGAGGAGGAGCTCCTTCAGCAGGAATTGATTTAGGGAGCTATCAAAATGTAAAATTCCAAACTGAGCAAGGGGTGTTGAACCAAAGAAGGAATGAT
>JAUHZI010000076.1 GCA_030426105.1 Bacteroidia bacterium
TATCAAGTACGGCTTTGTTAAAACAATTACAAGCTGTTGGAGGTGTTTTAAACAGCTCAAATACATTACCAATATTGGATAACTTTTTGTTTGAGATTAACGAGAAAGAATTAACCATATCAGCTTCTGATTTAGAAACAACAATGACAACAAACATTGAAATCGAAGCTAAAGAAACAGGAAGTGTAGCTGTTCCAGCAAAACTATTGATGGACATTTTAAAAACATTTCCAGATCATCCATTAACATTTTTAATCGATGATAATACCTATGCCATTGAAATAGCTTCAGACTATGGTAAATATAAATTGAGTGGTTATAATGGCGATGAATTCCCTAAAGTCCCTGTTTTAGAAGATCCTTCATCTGTTACTATGGATGCTAGCATTCTTCAAAGAGCTGTTGAAAAGACCATTTTTGCAGCAGGGAATGATGATTTAAGGCCAGTAATGAGCGGTGTATTCTTTCAGTTAGAGACTGACAGTATGACTTTTGTGGCTACTGATGCACACAAATTAGTTCGCTATAAAAGAAAAGATGTAAAAGCAGATAAAGCAGCTGCTTTTATCGTTCCTAAAAAACCGATGACTTTAATAAAGAACCTGTTAAATAACTCTGAAGGAGACGTAACAGTTCAGTATAATGAAAGTAATGCTCAGTTTGAATTTGGGAATTTCAAATTAGTTTGTCGTTTAATTGATGGAAAATACCCAAATTATGAAGCAGTAATTCCAAATGAAAACCCTAATAGAATGACTATTGATAGAAGATCATTGTTAAGTTCTATCAAAAGGGTGGCTATTTTTGCTAACAAAACAACACACCAAGTTCGTTTACAAATCAATAACAGTAAACTGGTTCTTAATGCAGAAGATTTAGATTTTGCAAATGCAGCAAATGAGCGATTAGCATGTTCGTATGAAGGAGATGAAATGGAAATTGGGTTTAATTCTCGTTTTATCCTTGAAATGTTAAACAATATTGATTCAGAATCAATCGTATTAGAATTAAGTGCTCCAAATAGAGCTGGTATTCTTTTACCTGAAGAACCTGAAGATGAAGGTGAAGATATCTTAATGTTAGTTATGCCTGTAATGTTAAATCATTAATTTGGTGCCTTAACCTAACCATATTAAAAAAGCGATTTTCTATCACAAGAAAATCGCTTTTTTTCTTTCTTTGAGAAAGTAAATAAATTGTAAATTTGTAATTAATAAATAAACTAAAACCTATATACAATGCCAAAAGCAATATATAACGTACCGTTTCCGGTAAATGAACCAGTTAATGCTTATGCTCCAAACACTCCAGAAAAGGAGTCTTTAATTGCAAAGTATAACGAAATGTTTAACCAAGAACCTATCGATGTGCCTATGTATATCGGAGGAAAAGAGGTTAGAACTGATGATAAAAGACCAATGAGCCCTCCACATGACCACCAACATATTTTAGGTCATTTTAACTATGGAACAGCTCAACACGTACATGATGCAATTGATGCAGCTTTAACAGCGAAAGAGGATTGGGCTAACCTACCTTGGGAGCATAGAGCTGCGATTTTCTTAAAAGCTGCTGATTTATTGGCTGGGCCTTTTAGAGATAAGATGAATGCTGCTACAATGTTAGCACAATCTAAAAATGTAATGCAAGCTGAAATTGATGCTGCATGTGAATTGATTGACTTCTTACGTTTTAACGTTGCTTATATGCAGCAAATCTATGCTGAGCAACCTGAATCTTCAGATGGAATTTGGAATAGATTAGAATACAGACCATTAGAAGGTTTTGTATTTGCAATTACTCCATTTAATTTTACGGCAATATCTGCTAACTTACCTGCTTCTGCTGCAATGATGGGAAATACCGTAATATGGAAACCTGCCGATTCTCAAGTATATTCAGCGCAAGTAATTATGGAACTGTTCAAAGAAGCTGGTGTTCCTGATGGAGTAATCAACATGATTACAGTTGATGGACCTGTTGCTGGAGATATCGTTTTCAAACATAAAGATTTTGCTGGACTTCACTTTACTGGATCTACTGGTGTATTTAGACATCTATGGCAAGAAATTGGAGCAAACTTAGCTAGTTACAGAACATATCCAAGAATTGTCGGAGAAACAGGAGGAAAAGATTTTATTGTTGCTCACCACTCATCACATGCAAAGAAAGTTGCTACAGCAATTAGTAGAGGAGCTTTTGAATTCCAAGGGCAAAAGTGCTCTGCTGCATCAAGAGTTTACTTACCTTCTAACCTATCGGATGAAGTTTTAGCGTATGTAAAAGAAGATGTCGCTTCATTTAAAATGGGATCTCCTGGTGATACCAATAACTTTATTACTGCTGTAATCGATGAAAGAGCTTTTGACAAAATAGCTTCATATATCGACTATATTAAAGAAAGTAAAGATGCTGAAATATTAATTGGAGGTGGATATGATAAATCTAAAGGATATTTCATTGAACCTACAGTTGTTGTAACAAGCAATCCTAACTATAGAACTATGGAAGAGGAGATTTTTGGACCTGTAGTAACAATATATGTTTACGATAAAGATCAATTTTCTGAAACATTGAAATTAGTTGATGAAACTTCTGAATACGCTTTAACTGGATCTATCTTCTCGCAAGATCGCTATGCTATTGATGAAGCAACAAAAGCATTGGTAAATGCTGCTGGAAACTTCTACATCAATGACAAACCAACTGGAGCTGTTGTAGGTCAACAACCATTTGGTGGAGCTAGAGGTTCTGGAACAAACGATAAAGCTGGATCATACCTTAACTTAATTCGTTGGGTATCTCCTAGAACTATAAAAGAGACTTTTGTTCCTCCTACAGATTATAGATATGCATTCTTAGGAGAATAAGTTTACTCAAAGCTATATAAAAAAAGGCGATAGAAATTCTATCGCCTTTTTTATTTACTCTGACCATATTGCTAACTCATTTCCTGAGGGATCCAAAAACTGAAATCTCCTCCCTCCTGGAAAAGAAAGAATAGGTACTGTAATTGTCGCTTTGGCTTCTTTTAGTTTTTCCAAGATTCGCTCTAAATGACCATGATACAAAACCACCAAGGCTCCATTTTCTATTTTTTGATCTGTTAACTCAAATCCACCATCAATACCAGCTCCTGAAAAAGCAGTATATCTATCTCCATAATCTGTAAATTCCCACCCAAATAAATGTGAATAAAAAATCTTTGTTTCTTCTAAATTAGTTGATTTAAATTCAATGTAGTTAATCAATATATTTTCTCTTTCCATAGGCTATTTAATATTTTGCATTGTTAATTTACAGCAAAACTTAAAAGAATGATAATTTTAAACTACTATTTTGTAATGATGTGACACTTATCACAACTAATTGAATAAATATCGATTATTTTGGACTGAATTTTGGTAACTTAACACTATGAAAAATTATCTATTTACATTAATTCTCTTTTTTATTTCCCTTACTTTACTTGCTCAAAACCCAAAAGGTTTTGATTCAATGTGCAAAGGTTATATAGAGGGAACTGTACCTTTAGCAACTCCTAAACAAATGTATCGTATGATGAGTGCCTCAGAAATCATCATATTAGATGCAAGAGAAACGAAAGAATATAATGTCAGTCATATCCAGGGTGCAATTAAAGTCGGGTACGACAACTTTACGATTACCTCAGTTCAAAACTTAGATAAATCTAAACCTGTATATGTTTATTGTTCGATAGGTTACCGCAGTGAAAAAGTCGGAGAGCAACTACAAAAAGCTGGTTTTAAAAAGGTCTATAATGTTTATGGAGGTATTTTTAACTGGGCTAATTCTGGCTATGTTTTAATTGATAAAAATGGTAAATCAACTACTAAGGTTCACGGCTATAATAACGATTGGAGTCAATGGCTTAATGGTGAAAAATGTACTAAAATAATTGACTAGTTACTAAACACCTTTAGTACTGTAACTTATCTTAGTACCTTATATTCATAACTATTATTACAATCCTCATAAAACTTTGTTACCTTCGTGAATAAAGCCCTGCTTTATTTATGATAGAACAAGCTCAACAAGTATTAGAACGGCATTTTGGTTATTCAAAATTTCGGCCTCAACAAGAAACCATAATTGCAAATGTCTTAGCTAAAAAAGATACACTTGTCTTGATGCCTACTGGTGGAGGTAAATCTATTTGTTACCAAATTCCTGCCTTACTCTTCGATGGAGTAGCAATCGTCATTTCACCTTTGATTTCTTTAATGAAAGATCAGGTTGAAGGACTTAGAGCAAATGGGATTAAGGCCGCCTATTTTAATAGTTCTTTAGATCCAGTACAAGAACGGCAAGTTATTAATGATGCTATCGATGGAAGTATTAAGCTTCTGTATATCTCTCCTGAAAAGCTATTTACAATCACAGATAATTGGTTAAAAGATGTACAGGTTTCGATGTTTGCTATTGATGAAGCCCACTGTGTTTCAATGTGGGGACATGATTTTAGACCTGAATATACTCAATTAAGTTCTGTAAGAAAACAATTCAAGACCGTCCCTTTTATTGCACTTACTGCAACAGCAGATAAAGCTACAAGAAAAGATATTATTAAACAATTAGGGCTTTCAAAAGCTACAGTTTTCCTATCCTCTTTTAATCGTCCTAATCTGAGTCTAGAAGTTCGAGCCAATGTTCCCAAAAAGAAAAAGATTAAAGAAATCATTTCGTTTATAGAAAATCGCCCTAATCAATCAGGAATAATCTATTGCCTGAGTCGAAAACAAACGGAAGAAATAGCTAAAGAACTAAAGGCTTACCATATAGAAGCTGAAGCATATCACGCGGGATTATCTGCTCAAAAAAGAGCACGAATACAAGAAGATTTTATCAACGATGACTTATCAATTATTACCGCTACGATTGCTTTTGGGATGGGGATAGATAAATCTAATGTTAGATGGGTTATCCATAATAACCTCCCCAAAAATATCGAAGGTTATTATCAAGAAATTGGGAGAGCTGGTAGAGATGGTTTACCAAGTACAACGGTGATGTACTACAACTTAAGGGATTTAATGGTATTAAAGCAGTTTGCTAGTGGGAGTGAGCAAACTCCAATTTATACTGAAAAGTTAAACCGTATGCTTAACTACGCTGAAGCTACTTCGTGTAGAAGAAAAATACTCCTAGCCTATTTCAGTGAAGACTTTAAGCATGATTGTGGCAATTGTGATGTTTGCAAAAACCCTCCTCAATTTTTAGACGGGACCATTCTTGCTCAAAAAGCACTTTCAGCTATTCGACGCACTAATCAAGAAATAGGAACTAATATGTTGATTAATATTCTAAGAGGAAGTGCAAATCAAGAGTTATACAGTAAAGGATACCAAAACATTAAAACTTATGGTGTTGGAAACGACATTAGCTTCAAAGATTGGCAACATTATATTACACAATTAATTAATATTGGTGTAATGGAAATAGCTTATGATGAGGGTTTCAGATTAAAAATAACAAATTTTGGAAATGAAGTTTTATTTAAAGATAGAAAAGTAAAAGTTACACAAGCTCTCGATAGATCTGTTAAAAAGAAGGAACAAAAGAAAAAAGCTAAGAAATTGACTAAACAAGAACAACTGTTTGAAGAATTACGTCAATTAAGAGCTTCTATTGCAAAAAAACAGGGAGTACCTGCATATATTGTATTCCATGACGCTACACTACAACAAATAGCTTTGGAATTACCTACATCTGAAGAGGATTTATTAACGATTCAAGGTATTAACCAAGTTAAAGTTGAACGATATGCACAACCTTTTATCGACTTAATTCAAGCGCATAAAGATAAACAAATGAACACATTTGAAGTCACCTATCGCTTCTATCAACAAGGAATCTCCCCTGAACAAATTGCTGAAGAACGTGGTTTAAGCATGACTACTATCTTTTCTCATTTAGCAAAACTATATAGCGATGGAAAAGATATTGATTTATCAATTTATGTTAACACGAGCGAAGTACAACAAATTCGTGAAGCTTACCTACAAATAAAATCAATCAATTCATTAAAACCTTATTTTGACTTTTTTAATGAAAAAATGCCCTATTATAAGATTAAGCTTGGACTAACAATAATTATGAAAGAATTAGCACATTAACTTTATGGATAGAAAATTGGTACTATATATTGCAATGAGTCTTGATGGATATATCGCTACTTTGGACGATGATTTGTCATGGCTATCTATTGCTCAAAAAGAA
Source organism: Bacteroidia bacterium (assembly GCA_030426105.1). Classification (GTDB taxonomy): domain Bacteria; phylum Bacteroidota; class Bacteroidia; order Flavobacteriales_D; family Parvicellaceae; genus S010-51. The sequence goes on from JAUHZI010000076.1 coordinate 6,241, forward strand.
GGTGAGGATTACGGATATGTTGAGTTTAATCAAACAATTGACACCTACATTGTTGGACGAAAAACTTACGATATTGTACTACAATTAACAGGAGGTGAATTCCCACAAGGAAAACAACATGAGTGTTATGTTATAACAAGAACTCCTAAAGATCCTGAGAATGGTGTTTCTTTTTACACTGGAAATGTCTCTGAATTAATACAAAAATTAAAACAAGAACCAGGAAAGAATATATATTGTGATGGAGGTGCTGAAATAGTCCGTACATTGATGAATGAAAACTTGATTGACGAATATATTATATCTACTATCCCAATTATACTAGGTGATGGAAAAAGATTGTTTAAAGGTGGGATAAACTCAATTAATGTTGAATTAGTATCAAGCCAAGCTTTTGACACAGGAGTGGTTCAATTGCACTATAAAAAGAAATAGTTATTGCAAATGCTTATATTTGTTTAAATCAAATACATTATGTCTTCAGTAATTAATCATAAAAAAGCAAGAGAGTTTGGAAGCTTAGAGGTTCTGGCTAAACAAGCTGTAGAAGGTTTTATTACTGGGTTACATAAAAGTCCTTATCATGGATTTAGTGTAGAATTTGCTGAACACCGTTTATATAACAAGGGAGAATCAACTAAACATATAGACTGGAAATTATACGGTAGAACTGAAAGATTGTTTGTAAAACGTTATGAGGAAGAAACAAATTTAAGGTGTCAAATCGTGATTGATACCTCATCTTCAATGTACTTCCCTGCAAATGACTATAATAAAATTGAATTTTCCATCGATACTGCTGCAGCTCTTATCTATTTATTAAGAACTCAAAGAGATGCTGTTGGGCTTTCTCTTTTTGACGAACAGACTTCCCTTCATACCCCGTGTAAATCGAGTATGACTCACCAACGTTTTCTCTTTTCAGAATTAGAAAAGAAATGGCATAACTACAATAAAAACACCTTAACAACAACTAATATTGTAGATGCATTACATCAAGTTGCTGAGCAAACTCATAAAAGATCCTTGATAGTTATTTTCAGCGACATTATGGATTCTGCTAATGACAATGATGAACTATATTCTGCTTTACAACATTTAAAGCATAGAAACCATGAGGTAATTATATTTCACACTATTGACAAAACCAAAGAAATCGATTTAAACTACGGAAACTCACCGTACACATTTGTTGATATGGAGACTGGTGAAGAAGTTAAACTTAACCCCTATCAAATCAAGCACCTATACCAAAAACAATTTGAAGAGCATCAAAAAGCTATCAAACTTAAATGTGGACAATACCAAATCGATTATGTTTTAGCTGATATCAATGCTGGCTTCCACAACGTGCTTCTTCAATATTTGATTAAACGAAAAAAAATGAATTAATTTTAATTTTTGTTTGGTATTTAAAATAAATCATCTATTTTTGCACACGCAAGTCAGGAATGATAACGCAAAATAACCAAGGTCTGGTAGTTCAGTTGGTTAGAATACCTGCCTGTCACGCAGGGGGTCGCGGGTTCGAGTCCCGTCCAGACCGCAGAAAGCTTCAACATTTGTTGAGGCTTTTTTTATGCTTAAAACTTGATAGAAGGAATTGTTTGAATATCCCGATAAAATCGGGAGGGTCGCGGGTTCGAGTCCAGTCAAAGCCTCAAGAATATTCGCTATTACAGTGAATCTTTTTTTTGTTTGACAAAGTTTCATTTTTCAAATAATAGGGAGGAGAAGTTTATCCCGATTTAGCGAAGTGATACCGGGAAGTCCCGTCCAGACCGCAGAAAGCTTCAACATTCGTTGAGGCTTTTTTTATTCTTAAAACTTGATAAAAGAAAGGTTAGAAACACTTTACCCTATCAAAACTAAATTTACCCTCTGAATATGAAAAAATAGAGTCTCAAATAAAAAAACAAAGCCCTCTACTAAGCTATTCTTAATCAATTAATTTTATCTAAATAATATCCTTAGATAACTTTTTTATAACTATTGTCAAAACTACCAACAAGATAAGTCCGCATAATATCAGGCTATAATTAATGACCTGATTATCTGGCTCACCAAAACTATACATAGGGTTTTCATAGTCTGTAGAAAAATTAATGATTGCATCACCATTGTTATAGCTATGCTGGTTGATGTGTTCAACACTAAAATCAAAAAAAAACTTATTATACACGCATGCTACTCTACCAAATTCATAACAGAATAAATAATACCTATTTTCCGAATTCATTCCATTAATTTTCTCTATTGCAATTAACTTTAACTTCTTCCCTTTACCATCTAATAGCGTAAGGTTTAAATCAACATAATACCTAAACTTCTCAAATGAATCCGTTAACAACTCCCCTTTACACTTTATAGGTTCCTTTCTTATACATTTATATAAATCTTTAGGTAGTTTCACATATACAAAAACCATAATTTGACTACTATTATCATCTAACTCGAAGAAGGCTTCTGTCTTTAATGCTTTAGCATAAGTACAAAACATCGACAACCACAATACAAGGGTTAATTTTATTTTAGCAATCATTTGTAGGGTAGTTTTATTTATAAGCTATGGTAACTCTTACTCTAAGGAATATCTTTGAAAACAAAAAGCCAGAAAAAATCTGACTTTTTGCTTGTACCAACATTAACTATCCGAAAACAACTTCCTTATATTTTATGATCTCATTTAAATACTATCAAAAATATCAAAGAGGAAGACTGTAACGAAATATTTACATAGCAAAGAAAGGGAATAGATTCGAGACATGAAATAGATCTTTAGTCCTAGCTAAAATCCATTTCCTAATACTCTTAAAGCTTCAATAGTTCGATTAACTTTTAATTTTTTAAATACATTTTGTTTATGATTTTTTACTGTTGATATACTTATTGAAAGTTGATCTGCAATTTCTTTCTCCATATACCCCTCTCTAAGTAACTCAAAAATATTTCGTTCCTTTCCTGTTAAAAGTTTTTTGAAATCTTGATTTTTGAACAATTCTATTACTTGGTTGTCTTTCTTTGAGTACACCGTAAGATTAAACTGTGTTGACCGAATTAAATGACTGATGTCATGAATAATTAAAATAATACCTACATCCTTCTTTTTATCTCCAACAATTTTTAGCACTTGAGTTAAAACATTTTTCTTATACCCCTGTTTATCAATTATTTGATGTTTATAGTTGATCTGTAATTCTATCTTTTTTTTCTCATTCAGCTCTTCTATTTTCTTGTCTATAATTGGAACTGTTTTTACGACATTCATTAAATGATCCCAAGGCAATAAACTTAACAAGCTTTCCAATCCGCCTTTCTTAAAGTAATTCCTTTTATATCCTGTCATTTCTTCAAGAGAGTTATCCTTAAAAAACATCTTTTTACTTTGTATATCTATTGCTAAAAATGCAAATTGTCCCAAATTAAAAGCTTTCGCATAACGATACAGTTTATTTACCTCTTCCATATAATTCTCTATCCCCTTATAAAATGGGGTAGACTCTTGGTTTGAGCATAAGTCTTTAATCAAATTACTTATTACAAACTCTTTCATATTGTCCTTTTGAATTAAAGACTCTACTTCTGGCAATTTAGTTTTCTCCATACTTAATTTTGGTTTTTCACACTAAGCACCTTTATATCTTTCAGTGAGTTTTACTCCTTTAAACCTTGATCTTTTAATTTACTATAGACATAATAAATCATAGAGCCTAAACAAAAAAAAGATAATAAACTAGCGGCATCCATTTTTTCATTTTTTTATCAAGTCATATAAAGTATCTAGAAGAACCATTCGTCCTCTTACAGAATAACATTCTGTAAAAAAAAGAGAGTAGAGAGCTTTTTTAGCCTAAAATAATAAACAACAATTATGACATTCTCTCCATCTCTCTTCTTCTGAGGATTAGTGCATTGTTAATACACTATGGTGTAATCAAATAAAAGCGCTTGAGCGACCTTTATTACTTTATATTAACTTTTAATAACTTAATTATCTGCATAAATTCATTCTATACCTTATCAACATATTTCATATTAAGCTTTCTATCTATTAAGCCCAACTAAAAACTATTTAACAAAACCGAACTCTACTTCCTGAATACTATAGACTTCCCTTCCTATTCCTCAAAAAGAGAGTTCGGCTTAAAAGGACAACATATTATTTTATCAGTTACCAACATCTCATAAAATATCTATATTTCCTGTACTTAATAAAGAACACCCTCCCCTAACAGATATATATTATATCTGCCCTTCTTGGTGTTATGTGTGTGTTATGATATGATTTCTGGGGAGGGTGGTTTCTTTAATTTTAATACTATTAAAAAGTACCACTCAATATCCAAACTTGTTATACTTATTCACCCTAATTATTTTTTGTTCTTCAATCTCGTGGCACCTTCTAAATAAAGCTTCAAGAATATTATCAGTCATTAAACTACCTTCTACTATCTTAATTGGTTAACAACACCCTATCCACTTCAATTCACTATTGACTTTCACATAGCAATATTTTTAGCTTGTGTAAAGTATTATTGTATTCTTCGATCTTGGAATTGGAAAATCCTCCTACTTTCATGCCTATATTGAGCATTCCATTCTTAGGTTTTTCAATATCCTTTTCAAAATAGGACAGAAACATATTTTCTATAATAAACTTGAAATGGCAATTAAAGGAATAACAGTAGTTTCTTTCTGAACTAGAGAAAAAAAACTGATTAAAATTATCTTCTAATTTTAAAAATTGTCTCGCTTTAATAGACTCTAACGTTGCTTTCTCATAAACAACACTATAATGAGTATGACGAACCACAATTGAGGATAAGCACCATAAACAAAAAAAGTAAACCCACTTTTTCATTTTTTAACTTGTTTGATTAATATATAAATTGACTATAATGTCAACCTTACTATCATAACAAGTATTGTACTTAATAAAATAAGAGATATAACCGAGGAAGAACTCCTCTTTGTGTAAATCTTAAGATTACTCTATCGATTTAATTTTGCCATAACAAATATATCACTTAATTTTTATAGAACAAATTTTTTAAGACTTTTTTTGTGTTAAGTTACTGTTTTACAACATCTTTCATTGTATCCATTTATTATATTATCATAATTTATAAATAAAAAGATTCGCTGAATAGCAAACCTTTTTAGCTGATTAAACTATAAACAACCACTAACCTTCTCTAAAACTAACTTAGTGTTGTTTCTTTTGAAGATAATTGCTTATTAACTTCCTTGGTTATTAAATCAATCATTGATTGTAATCTATTAATCGTTCGCACATCAATTAATTCTCCATTTTTAGACTTTGCTTCTGTTATAATTATCTTATAGGATATTCTCCTCAAAACTAATACAAGCTCATCACCATCATTATCGTAACAAAAAATAGCCCTCCTCTCAATCCAACTCGGTTGCCAAAAACGGAATGCATCTATAAAAAAGTTTTTAGTAATAGCCTCTAACCAGGCTTCTTCTCTTGTTTTAATTTGTCTAAACCCTTTAATAGCTTCTAAAGCTTTAAAATATGGATGAGCTCCTAACTCTTGAACGGCATATACATAATCGTATTTATTAACATGCATTCTCATTTTATCAACGGATAGCGACAAACTTAGCATGGGAAGTCCTACATATTTTTTAGGACAATACATGTATACGTACTTTAGAGCTGTTAATGGTTCAAAGTCGTTATTATATCTATACTTAAAATAATGAAATAAAAACTTAGCTTCTGTTATACGCTCTTCCTCCATTATTTGTTTATTATCTTCAATATAGTTCAATAAACAAATGATATCTGACTGTTTCAAAAATTTAAAAAAGTTTAATTCTGTTATTCTCATTTCCTTTGGTTTTAATTAATAATTAATTGGTTGTGCGACATGGATATTTTGTTTGCATAATGCTAGGCTTACCTTTGTCAAAATTCTTTTAGGTTTTATGCTTGGAATGTATCCATATGCTGGCAATTCTTTATCATTATAACCAACTCCTAAAAAGCTCTTCTTTATCATTAATAAAGCTTGTTGATTATTTGACAAAAGTGACCTTATATAACCACCATAACAGAAAGAAAACCTGACATGAAATAGCTCAAATTGTTCTGGATACAGATCGTATACAATACACTCTCCCTTAGGAAATTTTAATTCAATAAATTTTAAGATTCTTTTATACATATACCTTGTTTACAATTACTAAATAATTGTAACAAGTCTTGTACATGAGAACTTGTTAAAAAGATAAAAACAAGTCTATTTTTAATTTTGCCTATCCCAAATATAAGCTTTTTTCTCCAAAATACAGTTATAATACTACTGTTTTTATTGCTATAACTTGTTTTGTACCAAAGACCTAAAGCTCGTTAGCTTTCAACAAAGTTGAGTACTACTTATTCAGCCCTCTCTTAATTATTCTTCTACACTTTGAAATATTGCCCCCTATATTTCAGCTACTAAAATTGCTCTTATATTATCACTTTTATTTTGCAAGTAAAAAATATAATTATTACTTTTGTTTTGCAAGTAATACTAAATACTTATTTATGGAAAATCAGTTTAGATGTCAATGCCCCATAACTTCAGCTTTGGACATTGTTGGAGATAAATGGACATTAGTCATTATTAAGCAAATGCTTTTTGAAGAGAAAAGCACATTTAAAAGTTTTACAGAAAGCCAAGAATCTATTGCTACCAACATTTTATCTTCAAGATTAAAACTACTTGAAAAGTTTAAAATAATTAACAAAAGTAATCACCCTGAAAATAAGAAAACTAATATTTATACCTTGACAGAAAAAGGGTTGTCATTTACACCAATTCTAATTGAACTCATGTTTTGGAGCAAAGAAAACATTCAAGAGTTTCATCCCAATCTAAATATTCATCAAGAATTAGATGATATAAAAATGAATAAAGAGCAATCAAGTAAACAAATCATTGAGACGTATAATAAATACAAACAATCTCTGCTAAATAAATAAACTATGAGCATAACAAACCCAATCATACCACAAATCAAATTTGACAATTATATGCAGAACCAATGGACTGAACAAGAAACTGAAAATGTAAAAGTTGTCATTGATTTTTTTCAACACTTAATGAATGAACACGACTTTGAATATACATTAAAAACATATGCTGGCGGTTCTTACACACAACACAACAGAGCCATACCTAATGAAATTGAGGGACTGGTTGAATATGTAAAAACAATGGTTAAACGTTTTCCTGAATATTCATTTGATGTGAAGCGCATTTTTGCTGATGGAGATTTCATCATTTTACACAGTCACACAACAATGAAAGCCAAACATAGAGGAAATGAAAAGAAAGGCTTTATTATTACTGATACATTTAAATTAAAAAATGGTAAACTAGTAGAACATTGGGACGCTATACAACCAATTGATTTTTTCTCAAGATTTTTGATGCTTATCACTGGTGGAACTATTGGAAATAATAATCCAACTTTTTAGATTTTATAAAACCCTATAACCAATAAACAAAAAAAGACAATCATTTCTGATTGTCTTTTGTCTTAGTAGCGGGAGCTGGACTCGAACCAACGACCTTCGGGTTATGAGCCCGACGAGCTACCACTGCTCCATCCCGCAATATGCACGCAAAGGTAATAAAAATCTCTTGTTGAACAAGAATAAATTCAAAAAATAAATTTATTCAATGAATATTCATTAGATTTGCAGGTTCTTATTATTTCTATAAAGTATTGACTATTTGAATAGTAATACGACAAAACATCAAAATAAAAAACTTCAATGCATAAAGCAGGTTTTGTAAATATTATCGGAAGTCCGAATGTTGGTAAATCAACTTTAATGAATCGATTAGTTGGTGAACGTTTATCAATCATCACTTCTAAGCAACAAACAACACGCCATCGTATAATGGGTATTGTAAATGATGATGACTATCAAATCGTTTTTTCTGATACTCCTGGGGTATTAAACCCTAGTTATAAACTTCATGAAAGCATGATGAAGTTTGTTTCAACAGCATTAAGTGACGCCGATGTAATTTTATTCGTGACTGATATTTTTGAAAACAAAGTTAACCATGAAGAAACATTAGAGAAAATCAAAAATCACAATGCTCCAGTTGTCTTATTGTTAAATAAAGTTGATTTAGCTAAAACCCAAGAGTCCCTTGAAGCTAAAGTTGAATATTGGAAAGAGCAAATTCCTAGAGCTCAAATTTTACCAATTTCTGCACTTCATGGATTTAGTACCGATTTTATTCTTCCTAAACTTTTAGAGTTATTACCTGAAGGTGAAGCTTTTTTTGATAAAGAAGAATTGACAGACAAACCAATGCGTTTCTTTGTTACGGAAATCATTAGAGAAAAAATTCTTCAGAATTATAGTAAAGAGGTTCCTTACTCATGCGAAGTTGTTGTAGAAGAATATAAAGACCAACCTAAAATTGTAAAAATTAGAGCTACTATTTTTGTTATGAGAAATAGCCAAAAAGCTATTATCATTGGGCATCAAGGTTCTAAAATTAAAAAGGTGGGAACTGAAGCAAGAAAAGATTTAGAACAATTTATTAATAAAAAAGTATTTTTAGACCTTTATGTAAAAGTTGATCCAGACTGGAGAGATAAGGATACTAAACTAAAAAAATACGGTTACGAGTAATCTAATTTATAATTATATATCAATATTTAAACACAAAACGATTTATTCATCATGGGAAATATAGTTGCAATAGTGGGAAGGCCAAACGTAGGAAAATCTACTCTTTTTAATCGTTTAATAGGCTCTAGAAAAGCCATTGTAAAAGAGACTAGTGGGGTAACTAGAGATAGGCATTACGGTAAATCTATTTGGAATGGGAAAGAGTTTTCCATCATCGATACAGGTGGTTATGTACAGGGATCTGATGATATCTTTGAAGGAGAAATTAGAAAGCAGGTTCTTATTGCTATTGAAGAAGCCAACGTAATTGTTTTTGTTGTAGATGTTGAGGCTGGTATTACTGATCTAGATGAAGCTGTTGCTAAATTACTGAGAAGAACTAAAAAGCCAATCATTCTGGTAGCTAATAAAACAGATAATAATGCAAGAAGAGATGATATTTATGAGTTTTATAATTTAGGATTAGGTGATGTACATCCTTTATCAGCGATTAATGGAAGTGGAACTGGAGACATTCTTGATTTAATTGTCGAAAACTTTCAAGCTGAAGAAGAACAAGAACAAGAACAAGAAAGTGAGATTCCAAGAATAGCCATTGTTGGTAAACCTAATGTTGGTAAATCATCATTAACAAATGCCCTTATAGGTAAAGAACGAAATATTGTTACTGATATTTCTGGAACCACTCGAGATTCAATTGATACGCATTATACATCTTATGGTTTTGACCTTACTCTTGTTGACACTGCTGGTATCAGAAAAAAAAGTAAAGTACATGAAGACATTGAGTTTTATTCTGTAATGCGTTCAATTAGAACGATAGAAAATAGCGATGTCTGTATTTTTATGATTGATGCTTTAGAAGGTATTCAAAAGCAAGACTTAGCTATCTTTAGTGTTATTGAAAAAAATAAAAAAGGGATAGTTGTATTAGTAAATAAGTGGGACCTTGTAGAAAATAAAGAAACGAATACTGT
>JAUHZI010000243.1 GCA_030426105.1 Bacteroidia bacterium
CCTTGACAGTTTAAATTACTTGAACCATTAGGTTGATAAATTAAACCTGCTGCTTCTGTGATAGATAGTGAATTATCTAACTCACAAGTGATTGATTTACCTTCCCAGTCTTTGAAAAATGATACTTCAAATGTGGTTTTGACCTTGCAACCTTTTTCTCCCATACCAACAATTTCGTATTGTGTTTTTTGGGAATATGGTTCTAGTATTTCATCGATTCCAATTGCAGAGTTACAATTGCTAAATGCAGTTTCAAAACATCCTTTAGAGCCACAGTTATAGCTTTTTTGAGCTATGGTAGCATCACTTTCTATAAGTTCTGTGATAAATTCTGAATCTTGATTTTGAGAATCTTCTGCATCTGAAGGCTGAAAGGTGTAACTGTTATTACTGTTTGTAGTATCAGGTTCTTGAACTGGATTTGCTATTTCATTGGCATAGGCGTCACTTAATGAGGCTTTTTCGGTTTGAAGAAGGTATTTACCGTTATCTTGTGAGATGTTGGTTACTTTTCTTAAAAATCCTAGTGGCGCATTGTCTAAAACGCCAGCAACCACAATGTCATTTACTTTAATGTCGTGGTTATTATTAGTTAAAGTAACTTGGGTTTCTGTAACCAAAGCAACGTCTGTGTTTTCTAGGGTTACTGTTTTTGGGTTATTTTCAATGTTGGTGTTTGAGGTGTTTTCTAAATTAATATTATTTTTTTCTTCAAAATTAATATCAAAGTAACCTACTGATTCATTTAATAAAGATTTTCGCAGCTCTTTATAATTCCCCTTATTTCCAGCGCTAGAAGTACGATCAAATCTATTAGGGATTTTATTAATCATCTTGTCAGGGAATGGATGATATTTTATAGAATAATATTGTTTATATCCTAATTCTTCTGGATTTACTGGTACGTTCCTAAAATAATCTTTAAGTTCTGTTAAGCTCGTGCAAACAATATAGTCATTATTTATACCTACGCTACATTTAGCATCAGCTGGAATATCCGATAACATAAAACCACTAGCAAGACTTTCATTAGTGGTTTCAAAAACCTGTAACTGTTTAGAATTACCACGCAACATGTTAAATAGTATATTATTGTTAGCCTCATTATAACCAATAAGTCCGCCGACTATTAGCACAGGTATTAAAAAAGGTAAAATAGCATTTAGTTTCATAAACACTATTTTACCAGTTTTTTAGTTTTTTGGAAATTAATTATTGACTACAGTTACCGTCTATGATGTCTTGTTGTGTTGGGTTGTAGGCGTTATTTTGTACGCTATAGCTACCTTGTAGACCGTTATTTACAAACAAATTTTGTAAGGCACAAAAATCAGTAAGACTGTTATTACCTCCTGAACCTCCAATTCCAATAGTTAAATCACCTCCAACAGATGAAAGATTTTCTAAACCGTCAAAAGATATTAAAGATTCATTACTCCAAATATCAATATTTCCATTAATAGAAGTTAAAGATTCTAAACCAGCTAAATTAGTTAATGAGTCACAGTGTATTAATGATAGCCCAGTTAAACTAGAATTATGATATTATTTAGTCCAATTAAATTAGTCATAAGAGGAAATGTAGAAATTATTAAATCACCTCCTACATGATTAAGACTACTTAGGTGGTTAAAATCTGTTATTGTAGTGTCACCATTGCCTATACTAGACAAGCCTCTTAATCTCAAGTCTCCATTGATATTAACTATATTACTTAATGCATTTGCATTTGTAATACTTTGCGTATAGTAGAGAAACAAGTCACCACCTATGTTTGAAAGGTTATTTAATCCTTCAAAACTAGTTATCGGAATTGAATTACTACTAAAAGTTAAATCACCACTAACAGACTGTAATGTAATTAAAGGGCTTAAGTCAACAATTGGATCACTAGGGCTCGTCGTAGTTCCACCCCAAATATCTAAATCGCCATTTATTGAACTATAGTTGTTTGCTCCAAAAGTGTTTACGTCACTCTGAGTATGTAAGGTAATGTTTCCTGTATATACTCCGCCAGAAGTATTACTTTCCGTCGTAAAACTCCAAATTGGTGATGTTGCTAAAACAGTATTGGTGTTACTAATAGTTTCTATATACCAATAATAAGTTGTGTTTTCTTGTAAATTAGAATAGCTATAAGATGTTTGGCTACCTAAATCAAATTGTGTTGTTGGGTTTGTGTTAGTGTCAAAATATAATCTGTAAGTTGCATCAGTTGGTGTATTTGCTCCAGTCGTAAAAGATAAATCACCATTTAAAGTAATATTAGTTGTACCATCATTTGGTGTAGGGTTTGTTACAGGCTCTGTATTTGCAGTATTTGTTAGTGTAGTAAAGCTCCATATAGGTGATGTGGCTAAGACAGTATTAGTACTGCTAATTGTTTCAACATACCAATAATACTGTGTTCCCTGTTGTAGGTCTGCGTAGTTTAAGGTGTTTGTGTTGGCATCAAGATTATAAACTGTTGTAGGGTTTGTGTTGGTGTCAAAATACACCTTAAACGTGGCATCAGTTGGTGTATTAGTACCTTCTGTAAATGATAAGTTACCGTTTAGGGTGATATCTGTTGCTCCGTTTGTTGGGTTTGGTGTGTGGGCAGGATTAACAGTAGTTGCGCTTTCTGCGGTAGCAGATAGGTTGATTTCAGTTGCTTGAATAACATTTCCATTTCCATCTTTTACATAGGCTGTTGCATTTTGTACACCAGTAGTATTACCAAGTGTCCATGTATTTACCGCAACACCACCTGCATCAGTTATTATGTAATCTGAACTAAAACTACCATCTGTAGTTTCAAAAAAAACTGGCACGCCAGCAACGGTTTCTCCTGAGCTGTTTTTTACCTCAATTTCAATAGGCGATGACAAAACTGAATTAACCTGTCCTGTTTGGTTATTTCCTATAGTAATTTGAGCGGTTTCAGGTGAAGTGAATAAATCATAATTAAAAATATTTCCTGACGCACTTGCTATTGAAGTTGATAATTCATCTATATGAAAAATAGATACATCTAGACTTGTATTATAATCAACTCCTAAATCTATTTCGGTATCCCAAGTTATAGGTGCGTTTTGAATGGTTGCATTTACATTCAATTCTTCATAAGCAATCAGTTCCCCTTTTGGACCTAATAATCCAAAAGCATAAACTTCAACTTCTGGCACAATCTCTAAACGTTGGTTAAGATTAAAGTCTCCATTTATT
>JAUHZI010000244.1 GCA_030426105.1 Bacteroidia bacterium
ATATCACAAAACATACACTTTGTAAATATTTCAATACTGAACTTGAGGTAAACACCAAAATATTAGAACGACTAAAAGAACGTTATGCTCAATTTAATGTTCCTTTAAATGAAGCAAACCAAGCTCAGGCTCTTATACCTAAAGCGTGTACAATTCTGCCCAATACTAGAGGTTCTGCTAGTGGTATGTGGTTTGAAAGAGATGGAAAAGTCTATATCTCTTTACCAGGAGTTCCTTACGAAATGAAAGGAATCCTTACTGATGAAGGTTTTCCTAAACTAATTCAGCATTTTCAAACTCCCAATGTTATTCATAGAACTATTCGTACTATAGGTATTCCTGAGTCAAAATTAGCAGAAAGAATTGAAAACTGGGAAACTGATTTAAAAGCGAAAGGTCTAAGTCTTGCTTACCTTCCATCGCCTGGTTTTGTTCGTTTAAGAATTTCAGGAGTAGATCATGATGGTTCTAAATCAAAAATTATTGAGCAAAAATTTGAAGCATTATTAGAACTATTGGGAGATGCAGTATATGGTTATGAAAAAGAAATCCTTGAAGAAGTAATTGGTAAATTATTAACTGATCAAAACAAAACCATTAGTTTAGCTGAGAGTTGCACAGGAGGAACCATTGCAAAGTTACTCACCAATATTTCAGGGTCTTCTGCTTATTTTAAAGGAGGTATTGTTTCTTATGCCAATGCTATAAAAATTAACATCCTAAATGTTTCAGAAAGTGACATTAAAACCCACGGAGCTGTTAGTCAATCAGTTGTTGAACAAATGGCTAATAATGTAAGAGGCATGATGGGAACTGATTTTTCAATTTCTACTTCAGGTATTGCTGGACCTACAGGAGGTACTGAAACGAAACCTGTTGGAACAATTTGGATGGCTGTATCTTCCGCTGAAAAGACGGTCACTAAAAAATATTTACTCCCATACAATAATAGAGAGCGTAATATTCTCGTTGCAGCAAATTATGCTTTAGAATTATTGAGAAAAGAGTTTTTAATTTAAAACATCAGTTGTGAGTAAATCTAAAGCGAACGCTTACTCTTCTCAATTTGAAAAAGTATTTAGACGACTTTTTCCCTCTCCTTTTACCATAGCTATTCTTTTAACTATACTGACTTTTTCCTTAGCCATTTTTTTTCAAAAACCTGTAAGTCAAACGACTTCGAGTTATATTTATGAATTAGCAAACTATTGGGAAAATGGTGTTTGGAATAAAGGAGGGATGGTCTTTGCCTTTCAAATGATGCTGATGCTTGTTTTAGGGTACTTATTAGCATTAAGTAAACCCATTGACTTTGTCATTAACAAGCTTGTTTTGCTTTGTAATACTACTGCTAAAGCTGCTTTTACTATTACATTATTCACTTTAATTGTAAGTTTTTTTAACTGGGGATTTGGATTGATTTTTGGAGCCATTTTTGTAAAAAAAGTAATTGATTATGCCACAATAAATCAACTTAAAATCCATACAGGATTGATTGGTGCAGCTGGATATTCTGGTTTAATGGTTTGGCATGGTGGGCTATCGGGTTCAGCTCCAATAAAAGCTGCTGAAGCAGGCAATATTTTATCAATGGTTGAAAACGGCTCTACAACAATTCCCAACGCTATAGATCTTAGTCAAACAATTTTTTCTTCCATGAATGTTGTGGTAAGCATATTACTACTTCTACTCCTTCCTCTATTCATGTATTTTCTAGGAAAAAAAATGAAAGAAGCTCCACTTCCAAAAACAAATCAAACCCTTCAAAAAAATCAACTTCTGCACAATGCTATTGGAATAGAAAAGTTAGATTATTCAAAATGGTTTGGAAGAGTCGTAGGATTATTAATCCTTAGTTACATTTTCTTAAAATACTTCTTCAACAGTGAACAAGATGGCATTCGTTTTATCACCCCAAACTTCATCAATTTATTGCTTATTGCCTTCGTCTTAATTTTTATGAGTTCGATTTCTGAACTTCTTCAAAAACTAGAAAAAGCAATAGGAAGTTCATCTGGTATTTTAATTCAATTCCCTCTATACTTTGGTATTATGGGGATAATGAAAGAAAGTGGATTATTGACTGAAATTGCTCAATATTTTGTGACAATATCCTCTAGTTCTTCCTTTCCTATTTTGACTTTTTTTAGTGCAGGATTAGTCAATATCTTTGTTCCGAGTGGTGGTGGGCAATGGGCTGTTCAAGGACCTATTATTATTGAAGCTTCTTTAGAAATGGGGATTCCATTAGGAAAGAGTATTATGGCGCTTGCATATGGAGATCAAATTACCAATATGTTACAACCTTTTTGGGCATTACCTTTACTCGGTATAACAGGACTAAAAGCTAAAGAAATTTTACCTTACACCTTGCTTCTTATGCTTATTGGCTGTTTCATTTTTCTTTTTGGACTTTTTATTTTTTAAAGAATGTCATTTTTTTGTCTTTTTATTTCATTTATGGCTACCTTTTCTCTGCTCTTGATTAGATTTCAATAATTTTGCTAGTCTTATGGAAAGACTAGCTTCTATTTTAAAACAACTACACCCTTTACAAGAAGAACTAAAAGCTCATAGTTTATACCAAACTATTGAAAACGTGAATGATATACAACTCTTTACAGAAAGACATGTATTTGCTGTATGGGACTTTATGTCATTACTTAAAGCATTACAACAACAATTAACCTGTACATCAATTCCATGGGTTCCTGTCAAAAATTCAACCTTAGCAAGGTTTATCAATGAAATAGTCCATGGAGAAGAAAGTGATCTCAATGAAAAAGGAGTTGCTAAAAGTCATTTTGAAATGTATATCGAAGCTATGCAACAACTCCAAGCAGATACTAGTAAAATAGACTCTTTTCTTCAAAAAATTCTAAATGGAGTGACAGTATATGATGCTTTAAACCAAATTGATATTGATTCAAAAACAGCCAATTTTGTTCGTTTTTCATTTGATATAATAGCGACACAAGAAGCCCATAAAATTGCTGCAGCTTTCACTTTTGGAAGAGAGGATATTATCCCAGATATGTTTATAGAAATTTTAAAAAATGCTGAAGACAGAGAAAATCAATATGACCAGTTTATTTACTACTTAGAACGTCATATTGAACTTGATGGGGATGAACATGGCCCACTCTCTCTTCAAATGATTTCCGAATTATGTGGAAACGACGATACGAAGTGGGATGAAGTG
>JAUHZI010000077.1 GCA_030426105.1 Bacteroidia bacterium
ATTTAACTGGGTAGACTTTGCAAATGATTTAGTGAATAATAAACTGTCAATAAATAGAAGTCAAACGACAACACAGATTGAACACTATGATAATCTTGCAGCTCTATTTGATTCTTTAAAGCGTATCAACACTATACTCATTGACCTTGATCGAGATATATGGACTTATATTTCAATGGACTACTTTAAACAAAAAATCAAAAAGGGAGAGGTTGGCTCTTCTGCTATGCCACACAAAGTTAATCCTATTGACTTTGAGAATTCTGAAGGAAATCTTGGTATCGCCAATGCTTTGTTTGAGCACCTTGCTGCAAAACTACCAGTATCTAGACTTCAAAGAGATTTAACAGACAGTACTGTCTTAAGAAACATTGGTGTCCCTATTGCTCATTCTATTTTAGCACTAACTTCACTCAATAAAGGATTAAATAAACTTCTACTTAATGAAGTTAAAATCGCTAATGATTTGGAAAACAACTGGGCTGTAGTGGCTGAAGCTATCCAAACTGTACTTAGAAGGGAAAACTACCCTAATCCTTATGAAGCACTAAAGGCTCTTACGAGAACTAATACAAAAATTGATGCTAATTCTATTGCTGTATTTGTTGACAACTTAGAAGTTTCTGAAACGATAAAAGCAGAATTAAAACAAATTACTCCTAGTAATTATACTGGTGTTAATTTATTTTAACAGCTAGAATTGTTAAATAGAGATTTGTTTCCTTAGCTTTAGTCAGCCAATTTGTACAAAATTAAAGTCTATGCACAAACTAAAAACATATTTCTATAGCTTTTTTTTCAGTTTTATTTTCCTTGGATTCTCAATATACAGAACCCTTGAAATAGACAAGCATAACTCTGACTATCAGCTACACATGCAACAACATGTTGAAGTACTAAAGTTTGAAGATAGACTATTCAATGCCAAAGAATGGAGCTTATTATTGATAGAAAAGGCCTTTCATTTTGTTGATGATACTGAATGGGATGAGAAGGAACAAATTGCTGTTCACTTACTTTTAGAAGCTGAGAATGACTATAATTTAATTCTAGAAAAAAGCATTGAAGTTGGCGTCGCTGCTTTTGCAATCCTTCTAATTATTAGTCTGCTATATTTCAAAAAAGAGCTAAAAAGACAATTAATTTTCCCTTTATTTTCGATTTGCTCTATTTTTCTTTACCTTGGAATAACCACTCCAATGCTAGAAATCAGTGCATCGAATACTGATCTAAAAATACCTATAGGCCTTGACTTAAGTGCTTTAACTTCTCCAATAGAAAAAGGCTTAGAGTATCTTGATGAATGGACTGGTCTTCATACTGCTGAAACTGCCATCCCTGATAAAATAGAAACAAATATTTTATTTGAAGGAAAAATGTATTACTACTATCAAAGTAAATCTATAGCACAATTAATTACGATTTTATTTGAAGATAAAAATTTCCTTGTTGGTGTATCTATTTTACTTTTCAGTATCATACTTCCTCTTATAAAACTTGTGCTGACTCTTTTCGTCACATTAAACAAAAAAGATAACAACACTCTCTCCAAAGTACTTTCTTACATTGGGAAATGGAGCATGGCAGATGTCTTTGTTGCCAGTTGTTTCCTCGCCTTCCTCTCATTTTCTAACATGAATGTTGGTATAGATACAGAGAGCAAAACACTTGTTGGGTTGTATTTCTTTTTTTGCTATGTGATTTTATCATTACTAATGGGCATGCTCCCCTCTTCCAAATCAATCAAGAATTAGAGGTTTTATTTCCCCTTTTTCTATAATGTATTCTATTCCCATGAAGCTTAATTTTTCCCCTTCTTTAAGTTTGCATATATTTTCTAAGTCCTCTTCTATTGTATGAATTGAACCTCCTGACTTATGCGCCAATTTTAAATATTCAACATTTACTTTACCTCTTGTTCCGCATAAAATAATTCGAATTGGTTTACCTACTTCATTTATTAACTCTACATCTCTAGGCGTAGCCCAATTATCAGCAACCATAATCACTTCATCAACTTCATATTTACTATTCTTCTTGAGCCCTTTTATAACTGCTTCAATATTATTTTCTGGACAATCTCCTCCTCCTCCATTCCTCATCGCTAGTTGTATTGTCTTAAGAATATGTTCATATCCTAAATTATTCCCCGAGAAATATAGTCCCCCAGTTTTTCCTATAGGCTTTTTATAATTTGTATTTCCATCATTAAAAAAAACGAATCGTTGATTTTCCTTTTCATCAAATGTAAGTTTAAGCCACAGCAAATACTGACTAATATAAGGCATCATACTTCCAGTAACATCGACTACAATAAGCCGATTCTTCCATTCGTTTCTTTCTAATACGCTTTTTACAATATTAACCTCATCTTTTGATGCAATTGATTTAGGTGTTAAATCGAGGTATACATGAGGTACTACGTAATTATAACTAATTAATGTATCAAATACAAACCCTGTTTTCACCCCACTCCTCTTTCCTTCCATAGCTGCTTTGAACAGCATTTGATTCTGTCGAGCTGACAACTCATATACTATAACAAAACCATTAAACGAAGAAGGATCCAGATGTTCCTTTTCTACTATTATAGTTTCAAATGTAACATCTTTCAGATTCTTAATACGTTTCCCAAAAAACCGAGTTAATGTATCGATTCTATTCTTGTTTAGTTTTTCTTGAAAATCTTGATCTTTATTATGACTATATACATAAATTATCCTCCTTATACGTTTAGGCGGAATCTTATGAATCAACTCTTCATTAAAACTCGTTTCTGTCTTTCCAAATTTAAAAGGTATTAATTCTTTTTTTAGACCTAATTCATCTTCTAAAACAAAGTTTTTCTTGATTGTTATGTGTGAATCAAAATCAAATAATAAGTCCTTAGCTTCAATTGTGTTCAAACATAAATTTAACGATAGAAATAATAATAGATTTTTCATAATGTATTGCCTTTATTTTTACAATACACCTCCTTAAAAAAGGAACAATCAATCTACTATTTCATCGTACTTACATACTTTCTCCACTTATCTACACCCAACATCATATCCTCTGGAAGTTCAGATTCAAATTGCATCCACTCACCTGTTTTAGGATGTGTAAATCCTAGTGACTTTGCATGTAATGCTTGACGTGGCAATAAATCAAAACAATTTTCTACAAACTGTTTATATTTATTAAACATCGTTCCTTTCAAAATTCGATTGCCACCATACTCTTCGTCATTAAATAATGTATGCCCAATATGCTTCATATGAATTCTAATCTGGTGTGTTCTTCCTGTTTCTAGACGACACTCTATTAGAGTAACATAACCAAATCGCTCTAATACTTTATAGTGTGTCACAGCATGCTTCCCAATCTCAGGATCATCATACACAGCCATTATTTTTCGATTACTCAATGAGCGAGCTAAATTTCCAGTGACAGTACCCTCATCTTCCTCGAAGTCCCCCCATACTAATGCATAATATCTTCTATGCGTAGTTCTATCAAAAAATTGTTTGGCTAGATGTGTTAAAGCTTCTTCTGTCTTAGCCACTACCATAATACCAGAGGTATTTTTATCTAAACGATGAACTAAACCTGGCCTTCCAAAATAGTTATTAGGCAATGAAGGCAAGTTATCAAAATGATAAACTAATGCATTGACAAGTGTACCTGTATAATTCCCGAAACCAGGATGAACAACCATTCCAGCCTTTTTATTAATAACAATTAACTCATCGTCTTCATAAACAATATTTAATGGTAAATTTTCGGGGATTAATTCGATATTCCTGATTGGATATGGTAAAACTATCGAAATCTCGTCATCTGGCTTTACTTTATAATTAGACTTAACAGCAATACCATTAACTAAAATATTTCCATTTTTTGCAGCTATTTGCAACTTATTTCGAGATGTATTAGGGATTCGATCCATCAAAAACTTATCAATTCTAACTGGTTCTTGACCTTTATCTGCCTGAACTTTATGGTGTTCAAAAAGTTCTTCTGAAATTTCGTTACTTTCCTTATTAATATCCTCTTGCATGCTCATCTTAATATGATCGGCAAAGGTATAATTTTAGTCCTTCAAAACACAATTTTATGGACACTCTCCTTGAACATAATCGGAAATTCCATTTAATGAGGCAGAACAAGCATTAGAATACGTTACATTATCACATCCACACACTGGAGTATAATCAGCAGTACATACCCCTGTTTTCTTTTCACCTTGAATGCAATTAGTGGCTGATTTCTTGCAACTTCCTACCGATATTACTGTAATCAATAATACAGTTAATATTTTCACTACACTATTCATATTCTATTATTTGTTAAAATCTAAAACTAGCATTTAACTCACCTGTAACATTAGACCTCAAGCCTGTATCATAATAATAAGTATCTTGATTGATGTTTTTAATCACCCCTATTCCAAATTGTCCCGATACACTAAAATGCTTATTAAAAATAAATTGCACCCCATTATTGACATGTGCGGAAATAAAAGGTACATTCTGTGGACTGTAGTACAACGGTTCAGCTAAATGAATATAATAACAATTAGGGCAATACCCATAGCCCCCATATCGTTGACCTATTTTACTTCCTATACCTGTATAATAACTTAACTTCTGCTGACCAAATGGATAATAATTTACATCTAAACCTCCTTGCATTTTTGATTTTTCTGAATAATAATTATCATTAACAAACGTAACAGCTAAAGGTATCTTCAGCCCCAATTTCCCTTTCAACAATAAACGCTCGTATGCTATTGCAACTCGATTCGCTATTAAGTCCCCATAGTTGAATGACATAATATTTTTAGTACTTAAATAATCCACTGGAACTTTATCCTGAGCTATAGAAACATATATACTTGAAGTTAAAACTACGAATAATAATTTGACTTTTTTCATTTTGACTTTTTTATGATTTGTACTTACAAGACGATAATCAATAAAAAAGTAGGGGGTACTATTAAAATTTAAAACAAACTCCTGTCCGAACACCTATTACATAAGAGCTAACTCTAGGCTCACTATTACTGCGATACCCTAAATACATATATTTTAAGTTAGGGTGAATAAACATTCCTAAAGACTTCGTTATTTTATATTGGGTTGCTACACCTAAATTAAGACTCGAAGATAATTTTGAGGCGTAATTTTGAATTCCTTTTTCTGATAACAATATATTCGCCTCTGGCATAAAAACTGTTGATATACTCCATTTAGTTTTATCCAAAAGGCTCAAAGAAATACCTGCCTGTAAATTCAAATACTGTGCTCGGTAAAGATATTCACTGTTATTATCATTGGCGTCAAAAGCAGCTATTCCAACCCCTGGATTTGGAACTGGGTTTGGATTTCCTCCTTCTATAGGATCTGAATTGGTATAATTATATCCTAAAACCGAATAACTTCCTCCCAACAATAGATTAAATCTTTTATTTAGTCCAAGCTCAAAATTCACTCCAGAAGAGTAGCTAAATAATGGCTTATAAAACTCCTTAGATACTAAAGAAGTATATCTAGGTAATACATAAATAGGCTCAAAATACCCACTTATTGCTTTCTTTTCAATTAAAGGCTCTTCTTCATATGTTGAATCTTCAAAATCAAAATCAAAATCAATCAATTCGGTATCAACCGTATAAGTTATAGGAATTGCAGTTCTTGACCTATAAAGACTTAATGGAATAACAACCTCCTGTTTTTTCTGTTGAACATTCTCTACTATCTTTTTTTCTTGTGCAATTGTTTTAGGCTCTCTATTTTTGTTCACCTTTGACTTATTATCATTTTTATGATTGATTTGTTTTGAGGTTGAATCAATTATTAATTTAGACAAATCAACTTCCTTAATTCTCTTGTTTTGATTTTCCTCAGCGGTAGTTATACTTTTATCACTTTTACTTTTTTTACCCTTCTTAAGACTATCTATATTAACCAAGTTATCTTTTGCATTATGAGAACCTTCTTTGATACCAACATATCCCCCAACAGAATAGTAACTCATTCCCATTGCTACAAAACTTGCAAATAACAACCACCACCAGATAAACCTGCGTTTTTTCTTTGCTGTTAATTGAGCCTTTATAGTATTCCAATCTTCTTCAACACCTGAAACATCAACAGGAACATTACTAACTAAAGAAGCTATTAATTCATCAATATTTTCGTCTTCTTTTTTCATTTTCTTAATGTTGAATAGTTCTTCTTAAAAAAAGCCCTAGCCTCTTTCACATGCCATTTTGATGTTTCAGTTGAGATTTCAAGCTTTTCTGCAATTTCCTTATGAGAAAAACCATCTACAACAAATAGCATAAATACAACTCTTGTTTTATTGGGTAGATAATTCATTATTGACAAAATGTTTTCAATACCAAGGTTAGATTCTCCAGCATTTATGCTTGAATTCATTGAAATATTTGACACATCTTCATTTGATGCATTATTCAGCACATTATTCTTCTTGAAGTCATCGAGTATATTATGAATAAACAAGCGTTTCATCCACCCTTCAAAGGATCCACGAAATTGATATTGTTTTATATTCCTAAAAACCTTTATAAATCCGTCTTGCAGAAAATCCTTGGCTAAATCCTTATCTTTAGCGTAACTTATGCAGACACGAAACATCGACTCATAAAAAAGCTTATACAACTTTTCTTGAGCTTCTACCTTTTGTTTTTGGCAATCTCGAATTATTTCCTCTATCTCAAAGTCGGTCACTCCCTAACCCTTACTATATATTTTTACTCAATAGACGAAATCTGATAAAAAAGTGGGGGGTTAGTTTTTAATAATATTAGAATATTTAAAAACTTCTCCATTAACAAGTAGCGTTAATACATAATTACCAATAGCTAAACTTTCTATTGAAAAGACCAATTCATTAGTTCCAGCTTTTCCTGTTCTCTCTATTAGAACAGCTATTAAAGCTCCTTTATCATCATATAGTAACGCCTCCAGATAACTCTCCTGTTCTAAATCAAACTGTAATGCTACCCAATTAGAAGTAGGATTAGGGTAAACTAACATTTCCCCATTATTTTCAGCAAAAGGAACAACAATATCTATACTTTTTTGACATCCCCTGCTATCAGTGACTAAAAGATTTACAGTATCCCCAACACATACATCATCTTTTTGTTCTCCTCCTTCTTCTTCGTTCCAAACAATCGAATACGGAGCTATTCCTCCTTGTATCTCCGCATTTATTATTTGATTACACAGTCCTTGCTTATTATCAATTGTATAATTAACTACCAATTTATTTGTATCTGGACTAGTTAGTTCCAAAGCATACCCTGTATTTTGTTTATTGGTTTTAACTACATATCCAAATGCTAACACACTTCCAGGTTTATGGTATAAGCGCTGTAATCCATAATAATCTCCCCAACGTTCATAGGTCCCACTTAATCTATCTGCATAATTTTCTCCTTCTTTTAAAATATGTACATCCGAATAAGCCAAATTATTATCGCAATATACGGCTGCCATACCAGGAAAATCATCAAATGAAGTATAGTTAAAACCAATAATCACTTCTTTATCACAAGTTTCATTTCCACAAAATGCAATATTAGGATACCCATAATCTTTTACTGAGTCCCCTATAACATTTCCTGTTATCTGAGGTGTATCTGATAGTGACGAAACAACTCCATGATAAACACCACAATATCCCGTAGATGGATCCATTGTATTTCCTACAAACTGTATCTCATCATTCATTTTAATTGCTCCTAAAACTCTTGCATCGTTGGTTTGAAGTCCGCTAGTGACATCAGAAGTATCTGTATCTTGTTGACGAGCATTTGGAGGCACCCCATAGCTTGTGTTAGATTGATATACATTAATATTTAAATAATTGGAATCAGGAGTTTCTTCTATATCAAGAACAAAAATAGAGTCATTTGTAATATCAAAATTCCTATTGGATAGAAAATACATTTTATCAGCTATTCCTTCAGCTCCTTGAACTGCATGTAAATTTCGAATATAATTTCCTTCGTGTTTAATATCATGATAAAGCTTAGAGGTTAAACTATCTACACCTTCATATCCTTCTGCTGTTGGGATTTCCCATATAATTGAACCATCAAACCCTGTTTGCCATGGCTCATTAGGAATAATTAAATTCCCTGTAAAATATACTTTATCTTTTGTTATTGCTATTGTTGGAAAATCGGTCCACCTATCATTATCCAAAGGATTTCCTGGTAAATGATAAACATTCCAAGGATCATTAGGATTATTAGTTGTAGAAAAACACAAAATAACTTTATTACTTTCAGGGTTTGAGTTCTTCAACAATGCTAAAATAAAACGATCTGCAATTGGATCATAGATTACTTTAGGATCAAAATAATGTCCACCAGATACTCCATCTGCAAATTGAGATAATGAAATTCTTTGATTGGGGTAAATTGTTGTATCTGTATTTAAATCATAAGCATACACAAAAGAATTAATTGAAGCAATGACTATTCCAGCATTTGAGACAGCTATTGTATTATCATTGGGTATACCTCCATACAAAGTATACATATTGCCATTGTTGCTATATCGAACCAAGTCAAAATCTTGACCAGATGCTAATTGAGCTCCATTTTTATTCAATGACTGCCCTTTTTTTGTTTGTTTTCTTAAATAAGCTTCTTTAGCTAACTGCTTTTGTCTTAGCAAAAATGACCGATAACTTTCTCCATTAGGTAAAGGAGCTTCTAAATGATATAGGTTCGCAAAAAAGTCTTGATTCACTTGTTTTGGATTGAACTCCTTCTTCTTTACTGCTGTTA
Organism: Bacteroidia bacterium; assembly: GCA_030426105.1. Lineage (GTDB taxonomy): Bacteria > Bacteroidota > Bacteroidia > Flavobacteriales_D > Parvicellaceae > S010-51. Next base: position 8,813 of record JAUHZI010000077.1, read on the forward strand.
CCCTATGTGTTTTTTGCCCTATTAAAGTTATAACAAAAAATTGCAATGCAAATATTAAGATCCATTTATTCATAACAGCTAAAATTTGTGAAAGTAAATATAAATAAAAAATGCCAATCGAATGATTGGCATTTTTAATATGATAAAAAGCTATATGATTATCGCTTAATTAAAATTGTTCCTGTATACTGTTCTTTCTCTCCTTCTTCATTAATCAAGTTAACGACCCATACATAATTGGTTTCAGGACAATCCATTCCTGTTTTTTGATTTTTTCCATCCCAAGGTCTATCTAAACTAGTCGTTTCAAAAACAATTCCCTCAGCTCTACTTCTAATAACCATTGTAAAGTTACAGTCCATTGACTTCAAAGCTTCTGGTATAAACAAATCATTTAATCCATCTCCATCTGGAGTAAATGCATTTGGAGCTAACAAATTGTAATCTTCTTCAACAAACAAGTTATGTTCTACAACAGATTTACAACCATTAATAGAAGTTGCTTCTAGCAGTACTTTATACCCTCCTCTATTTCTATATGTTGTTGTCACTTCAGCTGCTGTTGCAGTCTTACCATTACCTAAGTTCCAGAACATTTTTTGAACTTCATCTCCAACTATAGTGTAATTAACTGTAGTTAACCCTCTATTTACTTCTTTATTTGATACAATCTCTAAATTAGGACTTTCATAAACAGTAATATTATGTTTATCAGTTGATTTAGACAAGACTTTTTCATCAATTGTTGATTGAACAATTAAATCAACTTGGAACGTCCCTGATTTATCAAATTGATGAGAAGGCCTAATTTCATTACTGTATTCTCCATCTCCAAAACTCCATAGATATTTAACATTAGCTTGTTCTTGAGCCTCAAAGTGAACAACAATTCCTTTACAACCAGCCAAATTTCCACTTGTTGTATAAGTTGCAATAGGTTGTTCAACTGTTTCCTCTTGAATATCTTTTACAGAAGTCTCATCTAAAGAAGAAGTCTCAGGCAATAGAGCGTCCTGTGGTGGTTGGTGGTTTTCATCCACTCTATTACCTGCTGTATTCTTCTTATTTATGGTTTCACTTGATGTATTTTTATTTTCTTTTAGTTCATTTTTGGGGTTTGCTTCTCCTATTTTTTCTACAGACTCTGTATTTTCAACAGGAAGAGTTTCAGGAATAACTGAAGTAGTTTTATCTTCTACTAAAGCTACTATTTCTTTATTTTGTTCTGCTACTTGATCAGAAGAAGGGTAAAATGCTACTGCGCTAACTCCTAGAGCTACCATAGCAGCCCCACCTATAAACCAATTACTTTTATAAAATGGTTTAGGAGAAATCACATCCAAACGCTGAGACAAATCATTCCAGTCAGAAGGGTTATAAACCGCTTCTTCACCAGACAATGTCTCTTTTACAAACTCCTCAAAGCTATCTAAATTGTTTGTTTTCATTTTTTTAACTTCTTCATTAATATTTTTTTCATATTTGCCTTGGCTTTGGCCAAGTTTGACTTCGATGTACCTACACTAATGTCTAATTCATCAGCTATTTCTTGGTGAGAGAACCCTTCCATTATATATAAGCTAAAAACCATCTTATATGCTGGAGAGAGAGAACTTATAGCCTCTTGAATATCATTAGCACTTATTCCTTCATATTTAGTTGTTGGTTCATCTTCATACCAATGCTCATTATCTTCTATTCTAGATTCGTTTTCAATTAAGTATTCATTTTTATGCTTTCTATAATGATCTATTGCTGTATTCACAATTAATCTTCTAACCCAGCCTCCAAACGAACCGTTAAAATCATACTTATCTATTTTCTCGAAAACTTTAATAAAACCATTCTGCAAGATATCTTTTGCTTCTTCAGAGTTTTTTGCGTAACGATTACAAACTGGTAACATTTTACCATAAAACATTTCATAAACCTTTTGTTGGCTCATTCTATGTCTCCTCTTGCATCCTTTTATTATTTCCTCTAACTCTTCTTGCTCAAGTTTCATGTTTCCTGCTTTAATGACGAAACCTTTTATTTGGGGTTGCTTTTTTTGAAAAAAAACTTACCAAATATATATAAGATCTAATTAATAATACTTCACTCTCTATTAGAAACTTCATAAAACACATCAATACATCTCTCAAAATCACTACCTTGCAGGCAATTATAATTTTTATTAAACGTTTAAACTTTATACTTACTGTAACAACATAACTATGAAAAAAACAATCATACTTACTCTTATTGGGAGTACTTTTTTCCTTTCTGCATGCAAAAAGAAAGGATGTACAGACTCAACAGCTACAAACTATGACAGTGAAGCTAAAAAGGACGATAACTCTTGTATATATCCTACAACTGAAAGCGGTCCTAATTTAGTTATTAAGCTCCGATTTGATTCTACACAAACTCGTTTAGATAATTTTGGACAACCTGCCACTATTCCTAATGGGAACTCTGCTCAATCTCCAGTTTTCCACGGGATGAGTGCTCATTATATTGAATTAGCTCCGAATCAATATACACAATTAGGGGATGGTGACATCATATACAAAGGTGCTGAGACTACAGCTGGAGGTAGCAATGCTGTTGATTTTAGTAAAGCTATTACTAAAGGAAATAATGAAATCTTCACTTCAGTTCCTCTAAGCGAAATAACTCCTAATACTTATGAATGGTTAAGAGTCTCATTAACATATCAAAACTACGACATAAAATACCGATACAATAGTATGGATTTAACAGGTCGCTTGGCTTCTTTCGTTGGTTTTAACACCTACATCACTTCCTATACAATTGATGACCAAACTGTAGCTGTTAATAACAATAAACTACAAGGTTATTGGGGGTTTGAAAGTGTAGGTCAAGTTTTAGAAGGTCAATCTCCTTCTACTACGGTTCCCAACCCTTTATCTGCAACCTCGCCAGTTCCAGCGGGATCATGTGTTGTAACAGGTGACTTCAACACACCTTTCACTATTACAGGAAATGAAACAGAAGACATAGAACTTGTAATATCTCTTTCAACAAACAATAGCTTTGAATGGAGTGATGCTAATTCAAATGGGATATACGAACCTGCTGCTGGTGATACAGTTGTAGACATGGGACTAAGAGGATTAGAACCAATAATTCAATAAACCTACACCTACAAGATTAATAATGAAATAGATGCCTGTAATTAGGTAAAGATTTATTACCTTAGTGCCAGAAATTTTAAACCATAAAACAAAAAAATATAATTATGAAAGTAACGGTTGTAGGTGCTGGAGCTGTAGGTGCTAGTTGTGCTGAGTATATCGCAATGAAAAATTTTGCTTCTGAGGTAGTTATTCTTGATATCAAAGAAGGTTTTGCTGAAGGTAAAGCTATGGATTTAATGCAAACAGCATCTTTGAACGGGTTTGACACAAAGATTGTTGGTAGTACTAATGATTATTCTAAAACTGCAGGGAGTGATGTTTGTGTCATAACATCTGGTATTCCTAGAAAACCAGGGATGACAAGAGAAGAATTGATTGGAATTAATGCAGGGATTGTAAAGTCAGTTTCTGCAAGTTTAATTGAACAATCGCCAAATACAATTATTATCGTTGTTTCTAATCCAATGGATACAATGACTTACCTAGTTCACAAAACAACTGACTTACCTAAAAACAAAATTATTGGAATGGGAGGAGCTTTAGATAGCGCTCGTTTCAAATATCGTTTAGCTGAAGCTTTAGAATGTCCAATTTCTGATGTTGATGGAATGGTAATTGGAGGACACTCTGATAAAGGGATGGTTCCTTTAACTGCTAAGGCTACAAGAAATGGAGTTTCTGTTTCTGAATTCTTAACAGGAGAACGTTTAGAGCAAGTTGCTGCTGACACTAAAGTTGGAGGAGCTACTTTAACTGGATTATTAGGTACTTCGGCTTGGTATGCTCCAGGTGCAGCTGTATCTGAGTTAGTTAAAGCGATTGCTTTAGATTCTAAAAAAATGTTCCCTTGCTCTACTTTATTAGAAGGTGAATACGGATTAAATGACTTATGTATTGGGGTTCCTGTATTATTAGGGAAAAACGGAATCGAAAAAGTTGTTTCTATCGAACTTACTGACGCTGAGAAGGCTAAAATGCAAGAAAGTGCTGAAGGTGTTAAGAAAACAAACGGTTTATTAGAATTATAATAATTAATAATTTTATTATACTTTTGAAAGGAGGATACAAATGTATCCTCCTTTTTTATTGAAAAAATCCCCCCACCATGAAAGAAGACTATCTCCACTACATTTGGAAATTCCAAAAGTTCCTCCCTACTCTTTTACAAACTACAGAAAAAGAAAAAATCATTATAAAAAAAACAGGTTTCCACAATATCAATGCTGGACCAGATTTCCTAGAAAGCAATCTTATTATTGGCAATACAGAATGGTATGGAAGTGTTGAAATCCACATAAAGTCTTCCGATTGGAATAAACACAAACACCAATATGATAAGGCATATAACAATGTTATTCTACACGTTGTTTTTGAAGACGATTTATTAATAAAAAATGAAAGAGGACAAAAAATTCCGACTTTGGTATTACAATCAATACTAGATAATAAACATTTTCTCCAATACAAATATTTTATCAATAACGCTTTATCTATTCCATGTCAACGTCAAATCAACACTATCGATTCTTTTATTATTAACAACTGGCTTGAAGGGCTTGCAATAAAGAGACTAGAACAAAAAACACATTTGATACAAAAGAAACTAAACCAATACAAAGGTGATTGGAACCAAGCTTTAACTCACTTCCTCATGCGTTATTTTGGCATGAAAGTCAATGGTGACGCCATGGCTGAATTGTCATCAAAAACACCATTATTATACATCAATAAAGAGCGTCATAATCTTCTTAGTCTTGAGGCTTTATTATTCGGTCAAGCAGGAATGCTAAGTTCAATAGGAATAAAAGACCCATATTTTCTTTCTTTACGAAAAGAGTATCTTTTCATCAAACAAAAGTACCAACTCAATTCTATGAAACTTACCAATTGGAAGTACGCTAAACTAAGACCTTCTAATTTTCCAACAGTTAGAATTGCCCAATTAGCTCAATTATTTTATTTAAACAAAGACCTGTTTAGTTATATTAGAACTTTTTCAAACTTGGAAGCATATCACAAGCTTTTTAAAATCACTCCAAGCAATTATTGGGCGACGCATTACACCTTCAAAAAAGAAAGTAAACGCACCAAAAATGGAATTGGAAAAATGTTGATTAATAATATTATTATTAACGTAATTAGCCCAATAAGCTTTACCTATGGAAAATCTATTAATGATGATCGCTATTGTAATTATGCAACAGAATTAACCGCTAACCTACCCTCAGAAACCAACTCTATTGTTGAAAACTGGAAAAACATAGGCATTTCAGCTAAATCAGCAATGCAATCACAAAGCTTAATTGAACTCTACACAAATTATTGTAATAAAAAGCAATGCCTGAATTGTACCATTGGAATTCAAGTCTTGAAATAAACCTATGAAACTACTCCTCATATATAGAACAATTGTATCTTTTTTCAAAACCTTCAATTCCTTGTAATCCGCCTGTATGTACTACAACGATTTTTGATTTTTCTGGAAAATAATCTTTTTTTATTAGGTCAATTAACGCAAAAAACAACTTCCCTGTATAAACTGGGTCAGTTTTTACTCCTGTTTGTTTATAAAGATCCCGCATAAACGTTATCAACTCCTGCTTATGTTTTGCATATCCCCCAAAATGGTAATCAGTGATTAAATCTATACGCTTGAGGTGAATTAAATCTTCATTCATTAATTCATAAAAACGCTTTACTTCTTCTATTATAAAGGTCCCTCCTTTTAACACAGCTATTCCTACAGCTTTCTGATTTGTATTCAAAGCTAAATTTATCCCTGCCAGTGTAGCTCCTGTTCCACAATCTGTCATAACATAATCAAAATCATTATTGACTTCTTTAACAATGTCCTTACAGCCTACGACACCTTCGATATTCCCTCCTCCTTCAGGAATTATATATACATTACCAAACTGTTCCTTTAATCTGTTTAAAAATTCTTCTGTATGCTTAGACCTATATTCTGTTCTAGAAATATAATGCAACTGCATTCCCAACTCTTCAGCTTTCAGCAATGTTGGGTTCAAAGGCAAATGTTTTTCCCCTCTTATTATTCCATGGGTTGGGATTCCAAAATCACTTCCCAGTTTTGCTGTAGCTAAAATATGATTAGAATACGCTCCTCCAAAAGTTAACATTGATTGATAGTCTCCCTTATGATAAGCTTCAAGATTATACTTTAACTTTCGCCATTTATTCCCTGATACCTCAGCATGAATTAAATCATCTCTCTTTACCCATACTTCAACATTCTTTTCCTTAAGCAAAGGAAGTTTGAGTTGATGAATAGGAGAAGGAACTTGCATCTTAATAAAACAAGGAAAAAGATAGAACGGTAATAACCCTTTAGGTTATTTCAATAATTGAATGTGTCCTTCATATTCTTGAGTAGTATCGTCTAAATAGTCAACTTCAATTATATAATAATAAGTCCCTGCATTATTCTTTCCTCCATCCCAAGTTGCAGTTAAGCCATTAAAGTCAGCAACTTTTCGGCCCCATCTATTGAAAATAGCACCTCTTAAATCTTTACCGTTTATAGTTTCTACTTTGAAAATATCGTTTTGACCATCTCCATTAGGCGTAAAAACATTTGGGATGACTATAGCTGTTGGTAGGGATCCATTAACTATAATTGTTTGAGTTGCTGTAGCTGTGCACCCCTGCTCTGAAACAGTTAAAAGTATATTATACTCTCCTGGCAACGTAAATGTTTCTGTAGGGTTCTCTAGAGCGCTACCATTACCGTTGTCAAAATCCCAGATGAAATCAACACCTTGACTATTTGAAGTAAAAGGTA
>JAUHZI010000078.1 GCA_030426105.1 Bacteroidia bacterium
CAGTGTTACCTAATCCGATAGTAAATATATCATCTAATGCAACTTCTGTAAATACAGGAGAAGGAATTCAATTTGGTGTAGGAAACTCTAATGCATCAAATTATCTTTGGGACTTTGGAGATGGAGGTACAGCGAATTTTAGTATACCTTATTATGAGTTTCTATTTTCTGGAGCTTATTATGTTACATTAACAGGTAGTATAGGTAATTGTAGTACAGTAGATACACTGTTGGTTTATGTAGGAGTTGTTGGAAGTGAAGATTGGTTTGAAAACAAATTGCAGGTCTATCCTAATCCAACTACTGATAGGGTTACGCTTGATGTTCCACATGAACAAGCATATAATTTGATTATTTATAATTCTAAAGGTCAACTTGTAGGGCGTTATTCCAACAAAGTAGGAGCAGTAAGTGTTTCTATGTCTGCTTATAAAACTGGGATGTATTATTTTGAAGTACAAATAGGTAATGAAAGGAGTTTTAAAGTTGTTTCCAAGCAATAAAGGCAAGATTAGCTCGTTTTGATATATTCCTTTAAATAAAGTATATTTGTACAAAAGCATAACTTATGTTTAAGAATAATAATGATAACACGAAGAGTAAAATGGGTAATTTAAATTCTCCAGATAGGTTAAATAGAATAGTAGAAGGAACGAGTATTGAAGGAAGTATTTCTTCAGAAAGTAATATTAGAATCGATGGTGAAGTTAAAGGTACTATAACTACCAAAGGAAGGTTAGTTGTTGGAGTATCTGGTGTTATCAAAGGAGATGTAATTTGTCAAAATGCAGAGATTGAAGGAAAAGTTAAAGGTTCTATGAAGGTAGGAGAATTACTTTCTCTAAAATCTACTGCAAAAGTAGAAGGAGATATTGCTACAGGGAAATTAGCTATTGAGCCAGGTGCAATTTTTGCTGTAACTTGTAGTATGGGGGGAGTTGATCCTTTGGCTAAACCTATAGAGAAAAAAGCTCACACAACACATACAGAAGAGAAAGTTATTGCTTAAATGAAAAGCAATAACAAATATTTGAAATTTACTTCTGTAGCTTTTCAAATGATATTTATTATTGGAGGGGGAACATTGCTAGGAATGTACTTAGATGGAGAAGAAGGGAGGTTATACACTATTCTTTTTTCTTTATTAGGAGTTTTTGTAGGGATGTATTTGGTAATAAAGGAAGCAATAAATATGATGAAGAAGTAATATGGGAAATAGACTTTATTCATTAAGGTTAGTAGTTGTAGGGGGAATTCTATTCGTTATTCATTTTGTGCTTAACCTATCTCTTGATGCAGGTGTACCTTTAAGTTTTATAGCTAGTCTACATTCTTTTTTTCTACTTTTTTTAATATTGATATATTGGATTGTAGATAAGAAATCTCTTAAGAACTATGATAGAATATGGGTGATTTACATAGGGGGTATTTCAATTAAATTCTTTAGCCTTCTTGCATATATTTATTTACTTAAGAGCGTTTATGATCTGTCTAAAGATCAAGCATTATTACATGTTTTCTTGTGGTTTTTTGCTTATTTAATCGTCGAAATTCAGGTATTGATGAAAATATTGAAAATAAATAAAAGAGTAATTTCTAAAAAATAAAAATAAGTATATTTTTGTCATCTAAATATGACAAACCTTGCACAACTCAAGAAAAATAATTAATATTACGCAAGGAAATAAAATAAGTAAAAAATAGAAATTTTATATAAATGAGTACAAAACCAATTTTAGTACCGACAGATTTTACTGAAGTTGCCCATACAGCAATTAATCATGCTGTAGAGTTAGCAAAAACAATCAATACATCAGTTGTTATATTACATGTTGTAAAAGGAGAGTCTGAGATTTCAGCAGCTAACGACAAACTTGAGGATGAATTGAAGTTAGCAAAAAGTATCGAGGGAGATGTAGAAGTTTCGAAACTGGTTAAAGTTGGAAATATATTTGATGATATTGGTGATGCAGCTGATGAGGTTAATGCTTCTTTAATCGTAATGGGAACTCATGGTGCTAGTGGATGGCAAAGAATTACAGGAAGTAACGCTTTAAAGGTAATCACTAACTCTAAAGTACCATTTGTTGTTGTTCAGAAACAAGTTATGAAAGAGTCTGGATATGATTGTATTATAGCTCCTTTAGACTTACATAACGAAACAAAACAAAAATTAGAGATTGTTGCAGATATGGCTAAATACTTTGATTCAGAGGTACATATTGTAACACCAAAAGAAACAGATGAGTTTTTAATTCATAAGTTAAATGGAAACATTGCTTGGGCAAAGAAGTATTTAACAGAAAGAGGGATTAGAAATACGACTCATATTTCTAAAAAGAAAGGTGATTTTGTAGAGCAGATGTTAGATGTTGCTAACGAAGTTGATGCTGACTTAATCTCAATCATGAATTTGCAAAAAAATTCACTAATTGGGATGTTAAGCAACTATGAACAAGAAATTATTACCAATAAAAGTCAAATTCCTGTACTTTGTGTAAACCCTGTTTATATAGGCAATTCAGGAAGTATTTTTACACGATAGAATAGATACAGTAGATAAAGTAAGCCAACGAATGAAAGCGCAGAGCATATTAGATATTTTTAATTTGATGACTGATGGAAAAGTAATATATGTTTTCCATGGGGAGTTTAATTATAAATTGGTGAACACTTTATTGACTGATATCAAGAAGGAGTTATCTTTATATCAGGATAAGAAAAGAGCAGCTAAAAAAACATATAAGGTTCTAGTTGAATGTTTAGAGAATGTCCATAGACATACGAGCAAACCAACTGTAGAAGATGAACATTTAAATGAAGGTGTGTTTACCTTGTTACAAAAAGAATCAGGTTTCTCGGTTGTAGTGGGAAATGTTGTTAAATCCTCTGAAGTAGATCCAATTAAAGCACGTATCGAAGAAGTTAATGGTATGGATGCGGATATGCTAAAGTTAAGATATAGAGAGATGATAAAAGAGGCGACTATCTCTGATAAAGGGGGCGCTGGATTAGGTTTGATTGATATGGCAATGAAGTCAGGAAGTCAACTACAATACAATTTTGATAAACACATAAAAGACAAACATTTTTTTACTCTTAGAGTAGATATACTTGCATAAAATAAATACAAATGGAAGCATTAAAACTAGAATTAACGGAGAATACTCCAAAAATAGTATTAGATCATACAACACATGCGTTAGAATTTGAAGGAGATTCAAGACCTGAAGATGTTCAGAAGTTCTTTCAGCCCGTTATGAATTGGTTGAACGACTATGAAGGGTATGTACAGTCTGCTGGAGATGTGACTTTGAATGCTAATTTCAAATTAGAATACTTCAACTCTTCATCAGCTAAGTATATTATGGATATTATTCTGAAATTAGGAAAAATAGCTGAACCAGGGAATGTCACATTGAATATCAATTGGCATTATGATGAAATGGATGAAGATATGTTAGATGCAGGAGAAGAGTTTGAAGATATGTTAGATGTAGAGTTTAACTTTGTTGAAATTCCAGATTAATATAAACTGAAATAAATTTGAAAAACTCGAAGTTGTAAGCTTCGAGTTTTTCTGTTTTATAAAATATCCCGATACAGATTAATGAATGCAAAAGATCCCTTTGGAAATGCTTGCCTTGCTTTTTTAGAAGGTAAAAGAGGTGAAGAAATAAAGGTGTTTTGTGATATCTCTGAAGAAGATATTATTCCCGTAGATTATTTGTTTAGAGTATATGATGAAATGCCAGAAATAGAACAGGTGGCATTAAAACATTGTTCTGGAAAAGTCCTAGATGTTGGAGCTGGAACAGGGTGTCATACACTTTGGTTACAAAAAAAAGGTTTAGAGACCTATGCAATGGATTTTTCGGAAGGAGCAATAAAGACAATGGAAAACAGAGGGGTGAAAAATGTTTTATATTCAGACTTCTTTAGTTGTCAAGAGGAGCAGAAATTTGATACGCTATTGTTTTTAATGAATGGTATTGGTATAGCAAAAACGCTTGACGGATTATCATTTTTTTTTGAAAAATGTTTAAGTTTACTGAGAGATGATGGACAAATTATACTCGATTCTACAGATTTGATATATTTAGTTGATGACGAGGAGAATGGTATGGAAAAAGATGGTTATTTGGGAGAGGTTGAATATAAAATGAAATATAGGGAATCTGAAACTGAGTGGTTTCCTTGGCTCTATATTGACAAATTGCGTCTGAAAAAAGTGTGTGATATGATGAATTTAAAAATGGAAATAATAAAAGAAGGAGGAAATCATAACTTCTTGGTGAAAATAAAAAAGTAAATAAAAATGAAAAAAATGATTACCCTTGTGAGCGCTTTATGTATTAAAGCCTTGCTAATCAATGCTCAAGTAATTCCAGTGCAAAGAACATTCGAATGGGAAAAAGCAGGACTGAAAGAAGAGCTCGTATATAGTGATACAATTAAACTTGCTGATTTCGGCATAGTAGGAGACGGACAAACCGATAATAATACTTCTTTTCAGCAAGCAATAAACACATTAACGAGTTCCCCAACCGTACTGTTAATACCAAATGGTAGTTTTTATCTGACTGACCCAATAAATCTACCATCAAATGTTGTGCTAAAAGGCCAAGGAGCTGAGAATACGACGTTGATATTTGAACTAGATTCAAATGAAAGAGATTTAATTGCAGTTGATGGAAGTATAGAACAACCTATATATAATTTAATAGCTAGTGGAAATACTAATGATTCTTTAATTGTATTAAACTCAACTACAGGAATTAACTCAGGAGATTATATACAGTTGTTTAAAAACGATACTAGTCTTATTACAAGTAGTTGGTCGCTAAACACCGTAGGGCAAATTATAGAAGTACAATCTGTTAAAGGAGATACATTGGTTTTAGAGAGTCAATTAAGAACATATTACCCAATGACAAAACAGCCTTATATAAAGAAGCTTAATCCAACTAAAAATGTAGGAATAGAATGCCTTAAAATAACGAGAAGAGATACACAAACTGTTCATTGTGCTAATATTCGGTTTAATTATGCTGTTAATAGCTGGGTTAAAGGAGTAGAAAGTGAAAACTGTAATTTTTCGCATGTTAATTTTATTCGATCGTCAAATATTGAAGTGAGGGAATCGTATTTTCATCATGCTTTTGATTATGGAGGTGGAGGAGCTGGTTATGGTGTAGTAGCCATGTATACCTCAGGAGAGTGTTTGGTTGAAAACAATATTTTTGAACACCTTAGACATAGTATGCTTTTGCAGGCAGGAAGTAACGGAAATGTATTTGGGTATAATTATTCTTTAGATCCCTTTTGGACAGGGGTGTCATTACCGAGCAACTCAGCAGGAGATATGGTGTTACACGGAAATTATGTGTATGCTAATTTGTTTGAAGGAAATATAGGTCAAAATATCGTAATTGATGATTCTCATGGTGCAAATGGACCGTACAATATGTTTTATAGAAATAGAGCTGAACTTTATGGAATCTTTATGAATAATGGAGTTCCAACAGATAGTTGTGGCTTTGTCGGAAATGAAATTACAAATGCAGCTCAATTTTTAGGCTTTTATATGTTGTTTGGTAATGGCCATTTTGAATATGGGAATAATGTAAAAGGAGTAGTGACTCCAACAGGTACTAATTCAATGTATCCTACATCGCTGTATTTAGAACAGCTTCCTAGTTTTCTAAATGTTTCTCAATTCCCTTTCTGTGGAGCTCCAGCAACTTATGATGTTATAGATAACTCTAGTAAGTTACGATATAATACAACAGAAAAAGCGATATGTCTAGGCTCTCAATATGCAGGAATTAACAATTTTTCAGAAAAGAAATTCAACATTTTCCCTAATCCCTCAACATCTATTATTAATTTTGAACCTTCAACAAGAGTAACAATATATAATCAACTGGGGGTAAGGGTCTTTAGTACACAAGAAAAACTCAATTTTATTAATCTATCAAAATATAAAAAAGGAGTTTACATTGTGAAAACAGAATTTGGATTCCGAAAATTAATCTTAGAATGAAAAAAATAGCTGTAGTATTTTTGCTGTTAAATAGCCTAGTTATCTTTGGGCAAAGACCTGGAGGTTTATCGAAAGGCAAAGGAGCGGGGGAAATTACAGGTAGAGTCATTGATTCTGAGACCCAAAAAGCAATGGAATATGTTACGGTTGCTTTGTTTAAAGCAAAAGATTCATCTTTAGTAACAGGACAAATTACTGATACCAAGGGGGAGTTCTATCTAAGAGAACTTCCATTTGGAAATTACTATTTGAGGTTCTCCTTTATAGGGTATAAAAATACATTTCAGAATAATATAGTATTAAGTCCAGCTCAAAAAAGTATTGATTTTAATAAAGTAATTCTTGCTACTGATCAGGAGTTGTTGGAAGATGTTGAGGTTGTGGTTGATCGTCCTCAAGTAGTATACGAAATAGATAAAAAAGTAGTCAATGTAGAAGATATGAATACTGTAGCTTCAGCAACTGCTATTGAAGTATTAGAAAATATACCTTCAATTACTGTAGATATGGATGGAAATGTAAGCTTAAGAGGGAGTTCAGGCTTTACTTTGTTAATAGATAATAAGCCATCCCCTTTAGAAGCCTCTGAAGCATTACAACTTATCCCCGCAAGTAACATAAAGGATATAGAAATCATTACAAATCCATCAGCAAAATACAATGCTGAAGGAACAAGTGGTATTATTAATGTGATTCTTAAGAAGAACAAGCTTGAAGGAATTAGTACCTTGATAAATTTAAATGGAGCAACATTTGAAAATTATGGAGGAGATTTCTTAGTGAGTATTAATAAAAATAAAGTCAAGTTAAACGTTGGAGGTAATTTTAGGAATAGAAACAGGTATAGAGATATTACACAAGAGCGTATAATTATTTATGATGAAAATATCTCACAGGTAAACTCTGAAGGTTTACATCGTTTTTTTAGTACCAACTATGGTTTAAATGCGGCTTTAGAATGGAGCCCAAATAGAAAGAATTCATTTTCATTAGGTATGAATGGGAATCAAAGGCAGTTTAATGCAGCAGCAAATTATGATTTTTTGGAGTATTCTAATAATACTTTAACTAACCAATATACAAATAAAGAAAGAACATTAAGACAGTTTTTTGGAGCTACAGCAAGTGCTGGATATGAGCATTTAATAGGAGGGGATAAAGAACATAGAATCAATGTAACAGCAGTGTATAATATTCATGATGGAGATGAAGATGCGTTAACTGAAAGTTTTGATGAGAACAATATTAGGCAGGAAGGGAATCAGTCAACAGAGGTGGGGCCATCTAAAATGTTTAGAGTTAACCTTGATTATGAAAAGCCATTAAGGTCAAATTCGAAACTTAAGCTTGGTTTAAGGTCAGATTTTGGGAATAATAAAGATGATCAAGATTCATATGAGTTAAATACAACAACAGGTGAATATGATAAACTGCCTTTGCTTTCAACTGACGTAGATTATCTTCAAAATGTATATGCGGCCTATGCAATTTACAGTGGTGAGTTCAAATCGAAATTAGGGTATCAGTTTGGCTTACGTTCAGAATATACAGATAGAAATATCTACATGGAAACATTAAATAGTAGCACAGATATAGAAAGGTTAGATTTGTTTCCATCAGCCCATTTTTCATATAAATTAGATAAGAAGAATCAATTAAAAGCTAACTTTTCAAGAAGAATCCAACGCCCAAGAAGTTGGAATTTAGAACCTTTTATATCATGGGAAGACCCATATACAGTTCGTCAAGGTAATCCAGATTTGTTGCCTGAGTATATTCAATCATATGAATTAGGTTGGATTAAAAATGTGAAAAAAGGGAGCTTTTCTACCGAGTTATATTATAGAAATACAATAAATACTATTGAAAGAATTCAAGAAGCTTATGATTCGACAGTTATAATCAAAAGACCTGTTAACGCTGGTGAATCTAATTCTTTTGGAGCTGAGCTTTCATATCGAAAGCGATTAGTAAAATGGTGGAGTATAGATTTAGGCGTCAATAGTTTTTATTATCAAATAAGTGGGGTGTTAAGTGGAGAGGCCTTTCAAAGAGAGTCGTTCTCATATAATTTAAGGCTGTCGAATACCTTTAACCTAAAAAAAGATTGGAAAATTCAAGCTATATCTAGATATACTAGTGCTATAGCTACTGCTCAAGGAAGAACAAATGATTTCTTAACGCTTGATTTGGCTGTTAAAAAGGATTTTTGGCAAAATAAATTGTCTGGAGCATTACAGTTCAGGAATGCATTGAATTCAATGAGAAGAGAAACGTGGGTAGAAACTACAGTATTATACTCCTATCGATTAGCTGAGCCGAGATGGCCAGAGATAGCATTATCTATAGCCTTTAGATTAAATAATTATAATCATCAAGATAAGATTAAGACAGTTAAAGGAGAAGAGTTCTAAAACTTAAGAGACCAAAAAAAAGCCCAACATTTGTTGAGCTTTTTTGTATATCTAATTAGTTATCCATTCCAAGTGCTAGGTGATTTTCTCCACTCTTTTAGAGCGTCAATCTCTTCGTCTTTAACAAACCGTGTGTTTAACGCTTGTTGCAATAAACTTTCATAGTTTGTTAGAGTAGCTAGTTTACAATTTGCTTGTTTAAAGTTTTCTTCAGCAGCATCAAAACCGTATGTAAAGATTGCAGCCATTCCTTTTATAGAAGCTCCAGCTTCTTTAAGAGCCATTACAGCATTTAGGCTACTTTTACCTGTTGAAACTAAATCCTCTAAAACAACAACAGATTGCCCTTTTTCCAAAACTCCTTCGATTTGGTTCGTCAAACCATGAGCCTTTGCAGAAGAACGTACATAAACAAAAGGAATACCTAAGTCTTGTGCTACTAAAGCTCCCATAGCTATACCACCAGTTGCAACACCAGCAATGACGTCTGGTTTCCCATATTCTTCAGTAATTAAATCAACAAATTGTTGTCTAATATATGTTCGAATCTGTGGATAAGATAATGTTTTACGGTTATCACAATAGATTGGAGATTTCCATCCAGAAGCCCAAGTTATTGGTGTAGAAGGGGTTAACCTCACAGCTTTGATTTGTAGCAAAAATTCTGCTACCTTTAACTCCGATTCAATTCTATTATTCATAAGGCAAATGTACAAAGTTTTTATAGATTCATTAGCAGTTTATTTTGCAAAAAATGACTCAAAGTTTAAAAATATTTTTGTAGAAGAAACAAAAATATATAAAGTAGAAAAAAGCGAATTTGATGTTGTTTTAACGAAAATTTTAGATTTTAAAGATCAAAACGTAGATAAATTAGTTTTTGTATCTGAAAGCCTAGAGGTTTTATGGCAGTTTTTTAAGTCAAATTATGATGT
Source organism: Bacteroidia bacterium (assembly GCA_030426105.1). Taxonomy (GTDB): domain Bacteria; phylum Bacteroidota; class Bacteroidia; order Flavobacteriales_D; family Parvicellaceae; genus S010-51. The sequence continues at coordinate 9,396 of JAUHZI010000078.1, forward strand.
AAGAATCGCTGGAGGTGGGGTTGTTTTTGATAAAAAAAAGAACGTCTTACTGATTTTTAGAAATGGTAAATGGGATTTGCCTAAAGGTCATTTAGATAAAAACGAACATATCGAGGATTGTGCAATAAGAGAAGTAGAAGAAGAGTGTGGAATAATTCAGCCAAAAATACAAGAAGAATTATTAGTAACCTATCACACCTATGAGTATCAAGGGAAGAAAGTACTGAAACAGAACCATTGGTTTTTAATGCAGTATGAAGGTCATGATAAGTTACAACCTCAAGTAGAAGAAGGAATTACGAAAGTAGAGTGGAAGTCTCAAACAGAACTTGATGTTTGTCTACAAAATTCATATGGGTCTATTCAAGATGTTTTTGATGTCTTAAAAAGAAGAAATATATAACCAGTTAAGGAGGTATCAATATAAGGATTAGGTAGATAGGTGTTTATTCTTAATTTTTTTATTGTATATTCGAGAACTTAATTTTATTCAGATATTATGAAAAAAATACTTTTTTCTGTATTGGCGTTATCTAATTTTATCGCTTTTGCAGGAGGTTTTCAGGTGAATCTACAAGGGATTCGTTCAGTAGCTCTAGGAGGAGCTTATGTAGGGTTAGCTCATGGCCCAGCTACAACATTTTTTAATCCAGGAGGTTTAACCAACAATAATGGACATCAATTTAGCTTAGGATTAAATACAATTCATCCCTCAATATCATTACAGACAGAGGCTTATGATAATATTGATTTAACAACTAAAATGTCAACGCCTATCTATTTTTATTATAGTGGGCAAATCACAGAAAAATTACATGTTGGTTTTGGTTTAAATAATCAATTTGGAAATAGCTCTTCTTTTGAAGATGATTGGCAAGGAAGATATATCGTTCAAAATATTGGACTTAAAACCTTTATGTTCCAGCCAACAGTAGCCTACAAAATACATGACAAATTAAGTATAGGGTTAGGAGGAGTCTTTACAACAGGAACTTTTAGTTACGAAAAAGCTGTTCCACTTACTGGAAGTGATACAGAATATGGAAAAGCACGATTAGAAGGTGGAGCAAATAGCTTTAGCTTCAATGTAGGGTTATTCTCTAAATTGGTAGAAACAGAAAAAGTAACGGTAAGTGTTGGAGCTGATTATCGTTCGGGGATTAACTTGTCAATAGATGATGGTACAGCAACTTTTACCGATATTCCTCCTTCATTATTAGGTACATTTCCTGAAACAACAAACTTTAGTGGTAAATTAAGTTTACCAAGTGTTACTACTGGTGGTTTAGCGATAAATTATAAGTTAAGTGAAAAAAATGAGATTACATTTCTATACGATTATGCATTAAATGGTTGGTCTAGTTATGATACCTTAGCTTTTGATTTTGAAAATGAAGCTACACCAGATTCTAAAACACCAAAAAACTGGACAAATGCTTCTGCCCATCGATTTGGATTAGAGTTTAAATTAGACAAAATTTATTTCAGAGCGGGTGTTTATCACGATCAAACTCCTACGGAAGAAAATAATGTGAGTCCAGAGGCACCAGAACGAACACATATGGCACCAACCTTTGGTTTAGGAGCAAACATTTCAGACAGTTTTATAGTTGATGTATCTTATATTCCTCAAAATTATTCAGGAGAAACTGCTGCCGGGACTGCTGGTTTCGAGTATAAATATAATAGGAGTATAAATGTTTTGAGTTTAAGTGCGACATTTAAACTTAAAGGGAAAGAGAAAGAAACAGAAATTAAATAAAAATAGAAACGATGAAAAACACAATTTATATATTGACGATTGGATTAGGATTGTTTTCTAGTTGTAAAAAGACAGCGTTTGAAACAGTAGAGAGAACAAATGGTACAGCTGATTTTAAAACTTATATTTCTGTTGGGAACTCATTGACTCAAGGATATCAAGATGGAGGGTTGTATGAAGAAGGACAAGCAATGTCTTATCCTGCAATTATAGCACAGCAGATGAAGAAGGTGCAAACCAATATGGGCGAGTTTAGACAGCCTATAGCATCTGGAAGAGGTTCTGGATATATGCATTTAGCAAATATTAATGGAGAGTTAAAACCCATTTCTGCAAACGACCCATCTATACCAGGGAGTATCTTAGAAGATCCAAGTTGGGAAAACTGGGGAACATCAGAAAAAACACAGAAATATAATAACTTGGGGATAGCTGGTGTAAAATTGATTCAATGTGTCAATTCTTACCCAGATGATAATACAACAAATGCAATCATTTTAGGAGGGTTGGATATTTCTGTTCCTCTAGTGGGATCTTTCCAACAGGATGGAAACCCATATTCACGTTTTTTGGATTTTGGAGAGGCTGAGGTAAATGTACCTATATTAGGAAATGTAGGAGGAACGCCAAGAGAATATCTTGATCATGTAGAGTCAAGTAATGCTTCTTTTTTCACATGTTGGTTAGGAAATAATGACGTGTTAGGATATGTTGTAAATGGAGGAACCCCTAATGTGGTTGAGAATTCTACAATAGGTTTAAGTGTAGATTTGAATGCTTTATCTGATGCAACAGAATTTGAATCTAAATATGATGATATTATTGGAGCATTCAGTAATATGGGAGCTGATGGTGTTTGTGCAACATTACCTAATGTAACCTCAATTCCTTATGTAACGACATTTACAGTAGAAAAGTTAAAAGCAGATTATAATTATACAAAAGTTTGGATTACAGAGAATGATGGAACAACAGTAAGAGAAGCAACAAATGAAGATTATATTTTATTACATGCTTCAACAAGCATAACAAATGGAGACGGACATACTCAAGCGGTTCCTTTTTCTAATTATGATGTGTTAGACGAGGAAGAAGTAATTTTAGCTAAATCGCATACATTAACACTGAATGCAAGCATAAAAAAGATAGCAGGAAGTTATGGGTATCCAGTAGCAGATATGTTTACATATATGGATAACCTTTCAGCAGGATTTACTTTTGACGGAATTGATATGAGTATTTCATATATCGAAGGAGGTACCTTCTCTCTAGATGGTATTCACCCTAATCCTAGAGGGTATGCAGTTGTTGCTAATGAATTTATTAGAGTGATTAATAGTTATTATGGTTCTAATATCCCTAAGGTTGCAGTTGGTAACTATAGAGGAATTAAGTTCCCTTAATCAATTTGCAATTATATAGAGATAAACACAATAAATTTACTTTTTAAGTAGTTTAACTGCTTAAAACAAAAGGTTTATAATTAAAACAATAGTATAAAATCAAAGTGTCGTAAAAAAATCTTATTTTCGGGCACTTTAAAATCCAAGAATATAAAATTATGAGTACGGTAGCTACTGAGAGTGGTATGGAAGAGAAGCAAATATTTGGACATCCTGTTGGGTTGTACGTTTTGTTTTTTACAGAAATGTGGGAACGTTTTAGTTACTACGGAATGAGAGCCTTATTGGTTTTGTATATTTCAACAAGTTTAGGAGATGGCGGATTAGGCTGGACGAAAGCTGAAGCATTAGGTCTTTATGGTTGGTATACAATGTTAGTATATGTAATGTCTATCCCAGGAGGGATTATTGCTGATAAATTTTTGGGACAAAAGAAATCAGTAATGTATGGAGCAATTATTTTGTGTTTAGGGCATGGAATAATGGCTGTAGAATATGAATGGGCCTTTTTTACAGGTTTAGGACTCATTATTTTAGGAGTGGGAATGCTAAAACCAAATATCTCAACAATGGTCGGTGGGTTGTATAAACAAGGCGATTTGAGAAGAGATAAAGGTTTTACAATTTTTTATATAGGAATTAATATCGGAGCATTTTTATCGGCAATTATCGTTGGATATGTTGGTGAAAAAATAGGATGGCATTATGGATTCGGATTGGCTGGTATAGGTATGCTATTAGGTTTATTAGTGTATATGAGAGGTCAAAAATATCTTGAACATGTAGGGAACTTTTTAGGAGCATCTGAAGAAAGCTCTGAAGTAATGAAAGCTCCATTAACGAAAATAGAGAAAGATAGAATGATTGTATTGATTTTGTCTTTCTTAATTATCATTGTTTTTTGGGGGGCATTTGAACAAGCTGGAGGTCTTTTAAATATCTATGCTAATGAAAAAATTAATACCTCTATTTTAGGGTGGGAGATGCCTGCTACATGGTTTCAATCTTTTAATGCTGCATTTATCGTAATTTTTGGTACAGCAGTTGCTGGTTTTTGGGCCAATAGAAAACTAAAAGGAAAAGAAACATCTACCTTGCTTAAAATGGCTGTAGGTACGATCATTATGGGATTAGGTTTCCTATTGATGGTGTTTGCATCGAATGAAGCAGGTCAAATTGAATTTGGAACAGCTTCATTTTGGTGGTTAACTTTTGCCTACTTATTACATACAATAGGAGAGTTATGTGCTTCACCAACAGCATTATCTTTTATTACAAAATTAGCTCCAGTTAAGTACGCGTCTATTATGATGGGGGTTTATTTTGCTGCAACAGGATTTGGGAACAAATTAGCTGGAACAATAGGTGAAGCTTCACAAAGTGAACCTGTTGAAATATTTTATCAAGCAGGAGAGCTAGCAACAAATGATAGCATTGTATCAAAAGTTGCCGAAGATGAATCATTCCAAGTAAAAGCCAATATTTATGTTGAGAATGGAGAGTTGAGTATCATGGATTATGAAACAGGGAAATCGATCAAAAACTCAATAGGATTTACTAAGACTGAAAGTGAAGAAGAAATTAAATCAATATTGATCGCTGAAAAAGCTACAAGTGCTGAACCTTATCATGCAAAGTTTTCATTTGAAAAAGATTTTGAGGCTAAGAAAATAAAAGAAAATAAGGGAGATGGTAAAAATTATGAAGCCAATTTCATTATCGATGAAATTCAAACTCAAAAGGAACATGATATTTTTCTGTTTATTTTCATTTTAACAGCCGTATTTGGTGTTTTAGTAATTCTATTGCTAAAACCTCTGAAAAGGTTAACGCATGGGGCTGAAGATTGATAAGAGAATCTATTAAACTAATTTTATAATATAATTTCTTAATTTAAATAATGGAAGAACAACAAAATTCAAAGTTTTTTGAGTCACAAGTATTAGGACATCCAGCAGGTTTATTTGTCTTATTCTTTACAGAAATGTGGGAGAGGTTTTCATTCTACGGAATGAGAGTATTGTTAATTAACTTCTTAACGATTGCAGCTGTAGGGTATAACCCTGGTTGGGAATGGTCAGCAGATAATGCAACAGCATTATTTGGAACCTATGCAATGTTGTTATATTTAACTCCAATTTTAGGAGGTATTATTGCAGATAAATACATTGGTTATAGATGGGCCGTAGTTGTTGGTGCAATTATTATGACCTTAGGTCATGCTTCAATGGCTTTTGAAACTGAATTGTCACTTTATGTAGGTTTAGGACTTCTTGTTATAGGAACAGGGTTTTTTAAGCCAACAATGACTTCGATTATATCAGAAATGTATAAAGATTTACCAGAGAAAAAAGATGGAGCTTATACCATCTTCTATATGGGGGTAAATGCTGGAGCTTTCTTCGGAATGATGCTGTGTGGGTATATCGCTGAAAAAGTAGGTTGGAGTTATGGATTTGGGTTAGCTGGTGTGTTTATGTTGTTAGGGACATTACAGTTCTGGTTGTCAAAACCTTTGTTTGGAAAAATAGGGGAAGTTCCAGATCGTGCTGCAATTAAGGCTGCTGAAGCTGAGTTGGATACAACTGAGTTAGAAGGAGAAGATAAAAGGAATCCATTTACAATGTTGGATACAGTACTTATCGTAATAGTGACAATTATTGGATTACTATATGCATTTAATGACCCTATCTCAAAAATAGGAGGGTTTGATATGTTCCCATTCAAAGTTGGAGACTTAGCAGGTCAATATTTTGTTGTATTGATTGGTCTTGCACTTTTCTTATACCTTGTTTTCTCAAGAATTTCGCGTTATGCTAAGGTAACACGTGATCGAATGATTGCATTTATCATTTTTGCATTCTTTACCATATTTTTCTGGATGTCATTTGAACAAGGAGCTTCTTCTCTAGTAATATTCGCACGTGATTCAGTGCAGCGTGTTTTAACAGGAGGTGCGGCAACCACATTTAATACTATTAATGCGTTATTAACAATTGTTCCATTAGTATTCATTTCTTACGTCTTGTTTCTATTAGCAAAAAGAACAGGGAAGAAAATACCAGGAGCAAATATTGTCTTAATTATTTGCTTTGCAGGAGTTTGGGCTGTCGCAGGATGGATGCTTAATCGTGATTGGAATACAAAATCATACAATGTAGCTTACCCAACTTATGAGTTAGTTGAAGTAAAA
>JAUHZI010000079.1 GCA_030426105.1 Bacteroidia bacterium
AGCCTCTAGGTGAATTACCTCGAATAGAAATGAAGTTTTCTGAGAAGGCAGCGTCAGATGTTACTCCTGGTAATGTCCCCGCAGCTCTGATAGGGTCATCTAAAGCTCCTGCTAAACGTTGAGCATCTTCTACACGAATTGAATAGGCGCTAACAGAAGCCATCGTATTATTGGTTATTCCACGTTCCTTTTCTGGGATCTCGATGATAGCTTCATCTAAAAGATAAGACGAAAACTCCATCTGTGCATTAACGATACATTCTTTTTTGGAGTATACAATAACATTAGGAAGTGTGTAAGGAAGGTAAGAAATATGGGAAAAAGAAATGTCATAAGTTCCTATTTCAACTGAATCAAAAACAAAAGCGCCCTTTTGATTAGAAATGGTTTGTGCAATAATTTTTTGATTCAAAATGAGAGATACATGCACATCTTGAATTTGTTTTTCTGTAAAACTGTTGGTAATAACTCCTCTAACAGACTGCTTGAGTTCTTGACTCAAAAAAGAAAGAGAGAATAAGCCGAAAAATAAAACTAAAAATGTTTTGTTACCCATGCTAATTTGTAATAGGATTGGCAAATATAATCAATTTTTGAGCGAGTTTAGTATAGATTATATTAGTGGTAAAACTTTATTTTTTTATATTTAGAGATATTATTAAAAATAAAAAGAATGAAAATAAGAAATTTAATTCTACTCCTTGTTTTTTTTATCGCAGTGCCTTATTGGGCCCAAGATAAAGAAGCATTCCTATCAAAGTTAGATTCTTTAGGAGAAACTGATAGTGTAGCAAAGGCTCAGCTATTGTATAATAAAGGGGTATCCGAAATGACAATAGAAAAGTATAGTGAAGCCATTAATCTATTTACTGAAGCGCTAAATTATAACCCTAGTTTTGCTGAGATTTATTTAAATAGGGGGGTAAGTTATATTGAGTTATCTCAAAAAGATAAAGGGATGACTGATTTGGTTGAGGCAGTATTACTCAATCCTAAATTAGATAAAGCTTTCTTTACAATGGGAAAAGAATTTGAAAAAGGTAAAGAAACACATAAAGCAATAGAAAATTATACTAAAGCAATAGATAATAATTCATCTGAACCTTTGTATTATTATACTAGGGGAGTCCTTTATTTTCAAGGAGAAGAATATGCAAAAGCCAAAGCTGATTTAAAAAAAGCAGTTTCTATAAAACCAAATTATGCATATGCATGGAATGATTTGGGGTCAGCATATCTTAAATTGGATCAATTAAAAATGGCTATATCTAGTTATGAAAAAGCAGTGAATGCTGATAGTAAAATGGCTATTGCATATAATAATTTAGGTTCTGCATATCGAAAAGATGAAAATTATCAAAAGGCAGTGGATGCTTATTCTAGTGCGGTTGCTAATAAAGCAGATTATGCTATAGCTTATAACAATAGAGGAATTGCTAAAATGAAATTACAATTATTCGAAGAAGCATTAAAAGATTTTGATAAAGCAATTGAAATTAATCCAGAATATGCTTTTGCCTATAACAATAGAGCTTCTGCATTTATCAAATTAGAAGAGTGGAAGAAGGCTCTAGTAGATGCTGATAAAGCTGTAAAGTTGAAGAAGGATTATGCTTATGCTTATTTTAATAGGGCGATAGCTAAAGAAATGGTAAGAGATGTCGATGGGGCTTGTAAAGATTGGAAAAAGTCTAGCGAGTTAGGATTAGAAGCGGGTAAAACATATTATAAGTCAGTTTGTAACTAAAACGAAAAGCAATGAAAAGAATTATTATCATATTAATAAGTATCGTGAGCCTAGGTTTTAGTTATGCTCAAGATAAGTCAGTCCCTTTTAAGAAGGAGTACTTTAAAGATAGAAAAGATGAATTTAAGATAGCCATGAAGGATTTAAATGATGGCTTAGATATTTATGAAAAAGGAGAGTATTATTGGAAGGGAGCTATATATAAATTGGAGAAAGCAAATGTTTTTAATCCAAACAATGCTCAGTTGAACTATCGATTAGGGAATTGTTATTTGCATTCAACAGAAAAAATAAAGAGTTTAAAATACTTTTTAAAAGCCTATGAATTGCGTCCAACGATAGCAAAGGATATTCATTATAAGATAGGGAAGGGGTATCAGCTAAATTATGAATTTGATAAAGCCCAGGAAGAGTTTGAAATCCACCGTATGAAATTAGAGGTATCTGAAACAAAAGAGTTATTGGAATTAGATAAATTAGTTGCAGAATGTAATAGAGCAAAAGAGTTGATGACTACACCTGTAAGAGTATGGGTTGATAATGTTGGAGCTAAGATTAATAGTAAATATCCAGAATATGGACCACTAATCACAGCAGATGAGTCGATGATGATTTTTACATCAAGAAGACCTAGTGAAACAAGTAAGGAGCAAGCAGGAGGACATTATAATGAAGATGTTTTTATTTCGACTAAAGACGAAGATGGGAATTGGACACAAGCAGTTTCGATTAGTGAAAAAATAAATACAAAAGAACATGATGCAACAGCTGGATTATCCAATGATGGAAAAACATTATTCTTATACAGTTCCAATGCTGGAGGAGACTTGTACCAATCGTTATATATTAATGGAGAATGGAGCAAACCTAAAAACTTAGGGAAAAGAGTGAATGGTGATTTATCATGGGATTCTGGAGCTAGCTTAAGCTATGATGGGAAAGAGTTATATTTTGTTTCTAATAGAGAGGGAACTAGAGGAGAAAGAGACATTTGGGTTTCTAAGTGGAATGAAAAAAGAGGTGAATGGGGAGATGCCGAAAATATTGGTCCTAAAGTGAATACGATTTATGATGAAATAGGAGTATTTATGCATCCTGATGGCGAAACAATGTATTTCTCATCTGATGGACACAAAGGAATGGGAGGTTATGATATCTTCTTTTCTAAAAAACAAGATGATGGAACATGGGGTAAACCTCAAAATATAGGTTATCCAGTTAATACAACTGACGATGATTTGCACTTTATTATGGCAGCGAATGGTAAACATGGATATTATTCATCTTATCGTGCTGATGGAGGTGACGATATTTTTATGATCTCCTTTTTAGGAAAACCTAAAGAGCCATTAATGAGTGGAGAAGATAACTTGTTGGCAAGTGTGGCTGCTCCAATAGAAGAAAAAATGATTCAAGCAGAGGTCGAATTAGAAATAGCGAATAATCTAACGATTTTAAAAGGTATCATATTAGATGAAGAAACAAAACAGCCAATTACAGCAACATTAGAATTGGTTGATAACCAAGCTCAAAAACAAGTCTCTAGCTTTTCTTCAGATGGAAAAACAGGGAATTTTCTTTTGTCGCTACCAGCTGGTAAAAATTATGGAATAGCCGTTAATGCTGAAGGTTATTTATTTCATAGTGAAAATTTTGAGATTCCAGAAAGCGCTGGTTATACCGAGTTTGAAAAGGTGATTTACTTGAAAAAAATTCAAGTTGGAAAGTCTATTGTCTTGCGAAATATTTTCTTTGATCTAGATCGTTCAACAATTAAACCGATTTCAAAATTAGAGTTAGATCGTCTGATAGAATTATTAACAGAAAATAAAACATTGAGAGTAGAAATATCAGGACATACTGATACACAAGGAAGTGCTTCATATAATACTAAATTGTCCCAGAATAGAGCTAAAGCAGTTGTTGATTATCTAGTCAAAGCTGGTTTTGAAAGCTCACGTTTTGAGTATAAGGGATATGGAGAAGAACAACCAATTATCTCGGATGAAGAAATAGCTAAGTTGCCAACCAAGAGTGAGCGTAAAGATGCACATGCTGTCAACCGTAGAACAGAGTTTAAAATATTAAGTTATTAAAAGATTTCAAGCAAGAATAAAAAAAGTCCATAAATACTATTTATGGACTTTTTTATAGGTGGTAATAAGGATATAGTCAATTTTGAAAAAACAATATACAATTCAAAACTTAGGGGGGACGTCATTATTCAATTAGTTTCTGGCGCAGCATAAACTCCAGTTGTTGGTTCGCTTTTAGTAAGCTTTTGGTTAGTTCTTTGTTTTCCTTTCTTAAGTTATAGACCTCTAAAGCTTTGTCAATAGCAACTTTAAGATAATTGTTCTCCCATGGTTTAGAAATATATTTATAAACCTGTCCTTTATTGATAGCATCAATAACTGCTTGAATATCAGAGTAACCTGTTACCAATATTCGCATTGGCTCAGGATGTTCGGGGATAACAGATTGTAGAAATTCGACACCAGTCATATCTGGCATTCTTTGATCTGTAAGGATAATTTCAATTTCATTTTCATTCAAAATTTCACTCGCATCAGCTACATTATCTGCGATAAAAATATTGTAATGTCTTCTAAAAGAAGCTTTGAATGCCATAAGGTTACTTCTCTCATCGTCTATATATAAAATATTAGGCTTTTTTGGGGCTTCGTCTTTCTTCTCTTCCATGTCTTAAATTGTTGTGTTTGGTTTCAGGAGGCAATATAATGGAAATTTTGATACTATTTTTAGAATGTGATTAACAAATACTATTTATGGGTGAACTTGTTGATATAATTTGTGAATTGTGCCAATAGTAGTTTGAATAGTGGCTTTTATCGAAAGTGTGATTTGGTAGATGTAGTTTTTATAGCATATATTTAGAAGAGAACCCTATCAAATTTTACAATATGTTTAAAGACTATCTCGTTACTCATGATGATGTTTATCTGCCCCAGTTTTTTAATTTAGAAAATACTAGCCAAAAAGATGAACTGAAAAAACTACTTCAGACTATTCCTTCAATTGCCGTAGTTGATCAAATAGAAGCTCAATTATATGAACTCATAAAATTGAGAAACCCTCATAAAAAATTACTTCCAGAAGAATACCAAGAACTGTTGGGCCAATATATGGATGGTCGTTCACTTGAAACTGTGGGGGTATGGGTCTATTATCCATGGTTAAACAGAGTGGTACACTTATTAGAAGAAAAAGAGTTTGTTGAGGTAAGAACCAATAGAAACCATTATAAAATAACACCTCAGGAAGAACAAGAGCTTTTTGAGAAAAAGATTGGTATAATCGGCTTATCCGTAGGCAAAGCAATTGCAACGACAATAGCATTAGAAAGAATTTGTGGAGAAATTGTGTTGGCTGATTTTGATGAAATTGAGTTATCTAATTTAAATCGAATACGAACAAGTGTTTTGAATTTGGGAATAAAGAAGACTATAGTTGTAGCTAGAGAAATTGCTGAAATAGATCCATATATTAAAGTAACCTGTCTTCATCAGGGGGTCATAGAAAAAAATATAGAGGATTTTTTTCTTAAGGGTAAAAAAATGAATTTATGTATTGAGGTATGTGATGGGTTGTACGCTAAGGTCTTTGTAAGACAAAAAGCAAAACAGTTTGGAGTTCCTGTGGTTATGAATTCATCAGATCGTGGGACAACTGATATAGAGCGGTATGATTTACATCCTGAGTTACCGATACTACATGGCTTAATTGACCATTTAGATGTTTCTTTATTGAAAAATGCTAAAACTAATGAAGAAAAGGTTCCTTATTTATTACCAATGTTAGGGATTGACACCTGTTCAGATCGTTTAAAAGCATCTATGATAGAAATAGAAGAGACAATTACAACTTGGCCACAATTAGCATCAGGAGTTGTATTAGGTGGAAGTTTGTGTACTGATGTATGTAGAAGAATTTTACTGGGAAAATTTCAAGCTTCAGGAAGGTATATTGTTGACTTGGAAAAAATTATTGGAGATGATGTAAAAAGTGTAGTAAAAACTAAAGAAAAGTCTATTAATTACTCAAAAACCAAAGCATCTAAGTTAGAAGATTATTTAGAGGAAATAGACCGATTTAATAGCTTATTTCCTGAAAATAAATCATCTCGATTACTTAATAATGAAGACATAGATGTACTTGTCGAAGCAGCTTCTTTAGCTCCTTCAGGAGGAAATATTCAGCCTTGGAAATGGATTTTTAAAGATGGGTTACTCTTTTTATTTAATGACGTATATAGAAAAAACTCTATTTTAAATTATAAAAATTACGCAAATTTTCTAACATTTGGTTTAGCTACAGAGAACTTAATACATCAAGCAGAAGCATTAGATATAGGTGTAGATTATCAAAAATTTCCATTGGGGAAAGAAGCGAATTTAATCAATGTATTTTCGTTTTCTAATAAACAAAAAAGCTTAAAATCTAATTTGGCTAAATACATTCCATTAAGAAGCACCAATAGGAGAATATTTAAAGCAGAAAAATTGAGTGAACTTCAATTGGAAATATTAGAAAACAGCGTTAAAGAAACTGAAGGTGCTCAATTAAAGGTTTTTGATAGAGTGCAAGAACAGGAACAAATCAAATCAGTACTTTGTGAATTGGACCGCTTGTTTTATACTAATAAAGCAGGGCATAATCATTTTATGAATGAATTACGTTGGGATGAAGGAGAAAATCAGTTTACTAGAGATGGATTAGACCTCGAAACAATAGATCTAACACCAACTGAAAAAGTAGGGTTGATTGTTTCAAAAAAATGGGATGTTGTTCAGTATAGTGAACGATGGAAATTAGGAGGAGCCTTTGGAAAGGCAATGGGAAAAGTAATTACTAATGCATCTGCATTAGCGATGTTAACCATGCCTAAAGATGATGAGTTTAATTACTTTGAAGGAGGTAGAGCGATGGAGCGTCTATGGTTAACCGCAACAAAATTGAATATAGGCATACAACCAATATCAATAAATACATTTATTTTTCCTAGAGTAGAAGATGGGTGTTTTGAAGGTTTGAGTCCAATAAGTTCTAGTTTAGAAAAATTATCTCAAAGTTTCTTTAATATTGATGGATTAAACGATGCAGGAAGACAAAATATTTTCTTCTTTAGGTTAGTTTCAGATGCTAATCCTGCAAAACGTTCATTAAGAAGAGGGGTAGAGGATGTGCTAATTTATGTTTAATCAAGAACATAAATATAATGTGTTTACATTTAGGGCTATTGATCACCCTGAATTATGTGAAGAATATATTCATGGGCATATTCGTGTCTTATTGGATTATGGAATAGAAAATATTACTTCTAATAATAATGATTGGGTGAATAATCCTGATGTATATTGTCTTGGGTTAAAAAGTCAAGAAGGTGAACTCCTTGGCGGAATTAGAATTCAGTTAGCAAATGGAGTCTATCATCTGCCCATAGAAAACGCAATTGGATATGTTGAAAAAAGAATTTACGAAGTGGTAGAATATTATGCTTTAAATGGAGGAGTGGGAGAGTTGTCTGGATTATGGGTAAGTAATCGACTCAAAGGGTTAGGAATAGGCTGGTATTTAGTAAGAGCAGCAATAGCCTCTGCCAACCAATTAAATTTTGGAACACTAGTCGGTATTTGTGGTGAAGTAACGCTTCAGATGTTTAAGAATGTAGGGTTTGAAGTTGATGAGAGCCTAGGAAATAAAGGTACATTTTTATATCCAAATGAGCGTTTAATAGCTTTTGCTGTGGGAATATTGGACTTAACAACATTAAAAAGTGCTGCTACTTATGATAAAGATATTATGCTATCTTTGAGGGAATCTATTAAAATAAATAGAGTTGAAAACGATAAAAATATAGATGTAAGTGTTTTTTATAACCTTAAGTATAAAAAAATAAGTAAATTAAAATACGTTAAAAAATAAAAAATAACATGAATTGGATAAGATTGCCCTTTATAGCCTTTTTCTCTTTATTCTTTCTTACAATTGTTAAGGCAGAAGAGTCTAGAGTAATTGAGTTAATACATGAAGATGAAAGTCAAAATGTTAGTCCATTTGTTACCTATATAAAAGATAGTCTAAATGATTTATCTTTTGAGGAGGTAATGGAAACAGAGGATTTTAAAGTGATAACATCTGATGTTCCTAGTTTTGGTATTTCTAAATCAACTTATTGGTTGAAAATGGATTTTTTAAACCTAGTTGATCAAGAAGAGTTTGTTTTGAATGTTACACATCCTACTCTTGATTTTGTTGAGTTGTATATACCTGGGGAACAAAATCATAAAAGTATTGAATTAGGAGAACATTTAGCATTCGATGCTAGAAAATATAAGGATCCTAATTACTTATTTGATATTAAAATTAAAAAAGGTGAACGTAAACAATTTTATTTAAAAGTTAAAAGTAATGAAGCGCTTCAAGTGCCCATAGCTATAGGGACTAAAAGTGCTATTATGACAAGCCTTAAATTTAAGGATATATTATCAGGTATCTATGTAGGAATAATGTTAGTAATGATTTTCTATAACCTGTTTATCTATTTTACTGTAAGAGATAACAGTTATATCTTATATGTGATATATATATTATTCATACTATTAACTCAAACAAGCTTACAAGGATATACTTTTCAATTTCTATGGCCAAATACCCCTGTAATATCAAGGTTTAGTCTATTTGTTTTTCCAGCTTTGTCAACGATAACAGGTATGGCATTTATGAATGTCTTCTTACAAACTAAAAAGTATTTCCCTAAGATTAGTAAGTTGTCCTATCTCTTTGTCATTCCATTAGTAGTGTCAATGATTTTAGGTTTTTTAGGAGTAAATAAAACGAGCCAAGTGCTTATGGAGGCTACTTCTGGTTTAGTGTCTGCTTATATGTTCTCAATCTCTGGTTTAACAATAAAAAAAGGGTATAAACCAGCAGTGTTTTTCTTTATTGCATGGGTAGTTTTTCTAGTAGGAGTATTTGCTTTTATTATGAAGGATATAGGAAACTTACCTTTCAATAACTTTACGAGGTATACGATGCAAATAGGTTCAGCAATTGAAACAGTCCTGTTATCTTTTGCCCTGGGAGCTAGAATCAATATCTATAAAAAGGAGATGTTAGAAGCTCTCAAAAAGAATGAAGAAATGATTAAGGAACGTAATGTTATTCTTGAACAAAAAGTCGAAGAAAGAACAGAAGAGTTAAATAAAACGTTGTCGGATTTAAAGAATACACAATCTCAATTAGTTGAAGCAGAAAAGATGTCCTCTTTAGGTCAGTTAACAGCTGGGATTGCACATGAAATTAATAATCCGATAAACTTTGTTTCATCCAATATCTTTCCTTTAAGACAGGATATCGCAGATTTAAAAGAAGTTATCCAAAAGTATGAAACACTTAATCCGTCAGAAGATATAACTGAGAAGCTAAAAGAAATTGAAGATTTGAAAACAGAACTTGATTTCGATTATTTGAAGGAAGAGTTAGAGATGATTATTAATGGAATAGAAGAAGGAGCTTTACGAACATCAAAAATTGTAAGCGGATTGAGAACTTTCTCTAGGTTAGATGAGGGATCGCTAAAAGATGTAAATATTAATGATGGTATTGAAGCGACTTTAGTTTTAATTAATAATAAACTAAATGGTGTCAGTATTCATAAGGATTTAGGTGAAATTCCTAATATTGAATGCAACCCTGGAAAAATTAATCAGTTATTTATGAACTTAATTGATAATGCAATCTTTGCTGTTCATAAAAAAGAAATGTCTAATGAAGAAGGAAGTGTCAAGATTCAAACTTTGTTAACCAAGGATGATAAAGTAAAAGTGGTTATTGAGGACAACGGAATTGGTATTCCAGAAGAAGTAAAAGAAAAACTATTTGAACCATTCTTTACAACAAAAAATGTAGGTGAGGGAACTGGGTTAGGTTTGTCTATTGTTAGAAGTATAATAGATGATCACCAAGGTACTATTGCCGTTGAATCTGAAGAAGGGAAAGGAACGAAGATAGAGATTGTATTACCCCAAAAGAAAAATAAATGAGAAAAATAAAGGTTTTATATATTGATGATGAAGTCAATAACCTCCATGCTTTTAAAGCCTCTTTTAGAAGAGATTTTACTATTTTATTAGCGAATTCATCATATGAGGCATTGAATATATTGGCAAAGGAACAAGTCGAAATTATTATTTCTGATCAAAAAATGCCGAAGAGAACTGGTGTAGAATTTTTTGAAATTATAGTTGAAAAATATCAAAAGCCAATTCGAATTTTATTGACAGGTTATTCAGATATTGAAGCGGTTATTAATGCTATCAATAAAGGAAAAGTTTATAGCTACGTAACTAAACCTTGGAATGATTTTGATTTACGTCAAATGATTTATAATGCTTATGATTATTATAAATTAAGAGAAGAAAATAATATTCTTAGTAACCGTTACCAAAAAGTTTTTCAGGATTCATCAGATTTAATGTTAATCTTCAACGAAGAGCAAAATATTATTGAGTACAATAGTGCTGCTTCACAAATGTTGAATCCCGATAAAAAAGAGAAAACATTAAAAGAGATATTTAAAGAAAATCAGGATGTTGAGTTGTTTATTGAAGAACTTAAAACATGGCAGAAAATAGCTGATTTTGAATGTCAATTAGTAGATGCTTTGGGGAACAGTTTTAATGGATTAATTTCTGCCAATATTATTAAAAGTATTGGAGGTAGTCCAGTTACTTATCAGATTATTATTAAAGATGTAACAGCAAGGAGCTTGTCCAATAAACAAGTCTTTAAGAAAATTATTGAAGCACAAGAAGCAGAAAGAAGACGAGTAGCAGATGACTTGCATGATTCACTTGGTCAAGAATTGTCTTCCGTGAAGATGATGGTTGGAGTTTTAAAAGATGGGAATTTAAATTCAGATAAGCAGAAAGAAATTACCGAACAGTGTCATCAAATATTAGAGGATACAATTAGTGATTTGAGAAATATCTGTTTTGACTTAATGCCAAGTGCACTTGAACGTGGAGGATTTATTCCAGCATTTAAGCAATTAGTTCAACCTTTATTTATTGATGTTGAATATGATATTCAGGTCGAAAAATTACCTTTAAATTTAGATGAACAAATCGCCTTGTATAGAGTTAGTCAAGAATTTGTTAATAATACAATCAAACATAGTGAAGCTACTCAAATAAAATTAAGTATATTTTCGGACCAAGAGAATAAAATAAATATCAACCTAGAGGATAATGGAATAGGATTTAATATTGATGAATTGCTCTTAAAAAAGGGGAGAGGACAAAATACAATGTTGAAAAGGATTGAATCTTATGGGGGGAAGTCAAAATTAGAATCAGAAAAAGGAAAAGGAACAAAACTAAAAATTACATTCGAATGTTAGATATTATAAAAGTATTAATCGTGGATGACCACGAGATTGTGAGACAAGGATTTAGGTTAATTTTAAATGCTCAAGATGAGCTTAATTTAGAGGTGTCGGAGTTGTCAGATGGAGAAGATGTCTTAGAGTTGTATCAAAAAGAAAAGTTTGATATTATTTTTATGGACATTAACATGAAAAATATGGGTGGGGTTGAAGCAACTAAACGCTTGAAAAGTAAGTTTAAGAAAGCTAAAGTTATTGCACTATCAATGCATAATGATGATTTTAATATTAAGTTAATGATTGAAGCAGGTGCATCAGGGTATTTATTAAAAGATACAGGAGTTGAAGAAATCAAAAGAGCCATCAAAACAGTTTTAAGTGGAAAAAAATACTTTAGTAATGAAGTCGCACTTAAATTATTAGGTTTAGTAGGAGAAGATTCGTCGAAAAGTAAAATATCTAAAAGAGAACTTCAAGTATTACAGTATATTGCTAGAGAGTATACCAATGACGAGATTGCAACTAAGTTAGAAATTAGTAAACGTACTGTTGACTCCCATCGTCAAAGTTTATTGGCTAAATTTAATTGTAAGAATACAGCAGGATTGATAGCTCATGCAATTAAATATGAAATTATATCGATGTAATGCTTGATATTTTATATGAGTAAGTGTTAATTGTAGATAGTGAGTTTTGATTAAAAAACTAGGTATAAATACAGAAGTTGAATTCTATCGATTTAAGTATTAATACTTAAATAAAATCTTTAAACACTTAATTGTTTGGAATTTCAAAAAACAGACTATAAATTGCAGTAGATATGAAAGAAATTTTAATCTGAAAAAAGCTAAAAAAAGTTGACTACCCCAAGTTAATTTTTAGTCTTAAGTTTTTGTTGTTGGTAGAGAAACAAAATATTAGATTAAAATGTTAAAGGTTGCTAGAATTAGTTTTCTAGCAACTTTTTATTTGGAATAAAGTTTCCTAATTCAGTTTTTCTATTATAGTCTCGTTGAGGATGGTAGATGAAAAAACAAGACTTATTTTTAATCTTACTTACAATATCAAAATAGTTTTCGAAAGGTAATGCTGGGCATCCATAGCTTCTTCCTAGTCTGCCGTTAGTTGAAATATATTCATGACTTACATAATTAGCAGCATGAACGACTATACCACGCTCTCTAGCTTTGTTATTTGAGTATTCTAGGCCGTCAAGTTTCATTGAAAAGTCATGCCTCCCATTATAAGTTTCCCCTGTTAAGTAAAAACCTAAACTACTTTTGTGGCTATTTTCAATATTAGAGAAGTCTTCAGCGAATTCTTCCCCTGTGGACATACCGTGTGCAACCAAAGACTTATAAACAATAGTTTGATTATATACATCTATCAGGAAAAAACGTTCTGTATTTGCAGACAACGACATGTCAACAATTGTTAAATAACGATCATTTTCTATTTTATTTTGAGCTTTTAATTCAAAGTACCCACTTAAGGCCTTTTCAAAAGCAGCAAAATTTAATGTTTCCTCAGCTAAACTTTCATAAAAACAATCCGTATATTCTTGAAAAAACAATTCTTTTGGAGTGGGAGTAGTAGCTCCTTCATTAGCTTTGAATGCAAACACTTCAACTACCAAAAAGAATAACATTAAAAGGCTTAAAAATTTCATAAGTTTTGCAAAAGTAGTAAAAATACTTTGTTTTATCAAGTATAGAGTTGATTAATAGTGAGTTATCATTTGCACTTACTCTACGAAAGTATTAGATAATTTGTTACCTTTAGAGCAAAAAATAAAGCAAAGATGGCTAAAACAATAGAAGAGTATATAGAAAACCTTACAGAAGATAGAAAGGTTGCTGTCGAAAAACTGAGAGCTGTGATTAAGGAAAATATACCATCAGGTTTTGAAGAAATGATTAACTATGGAATGATAGGTTATGTTGTTCCTCATAGTATTTATCCCGCTGGTTACCATTGTGATACAAAATTGCCATTGCCATTTTTAAATGTGGCATCTCAAAAGAGCCATATCGCAGTATATCATTCAGGTGTGTATGCTAGTGAAGATTTGATGAATTGGTTCGTAGAGGAGTACCCAAAACATTCGAAAAAAAAGTTGAACATGGGAAAATCATGTATTCGCTTTAAGAAAGTAGAAGATATTCCCTACGAATTAATAGGCGAATTAGCTTCTAAAATGACAGTGGAAGAGTGGATTACATTGTATGAGCAGAATATAAAAAAATAAATGGTAATAGAGTTTGTCTAATTAAAAAAAAAATGTACTTTTGTCCCCCAATTATAGATTTAACAAACATTATACAAAATGAAAACTGATATACATCCAGAAAATTATAGATTAGTAGTATTTAAAGATATGTCTATGGGCTATTCTTTTTTAACTAAGAGTTGTGTGAACACAAAAGATACAGTGGAGTGGGAAGATGGAAACGAATATCCTTTATACAAATTGGATATCTCAAGTAAATCACACCCATTCTTTACAGGAAAAACACAGTTAGTAGATACTGCTGGTCGTATCGATAAATTTAAGTCAAGATTTGGAGATAGAAAGAAGAAATAATTTTTCTTTAAATGAATTTAAAAACCTTTGGATTTTCCAAAGGTTTTTTTTTGCTTATCCCTATCGTATTATGTATTTTTATGAGTTCAATATAAAATCAGTTAAACCTCTATGGATGTAATACTTTTTGATGGAGCAGCTCACCAATCTTTGTGGCCTATATCAGCAACAAAACCTGTTGCAAAAATTAGGATAGGTATATTTACGATAGAGGAAAAATGGAATTATTATTTGGAAGCTACGACAACTGTAAGAACCAAAGACTATTTGAGTGCTAAGTTTGCTGCAAATGAAGCTTCTGCTACTATGGGGATTTATGCTGGAGTACTACCAACACAAAACTTAGTAAAAACAATAAAGAGTTTACCACAAGGTCAGATCTTAATGCAAAATGGTAGAGTATTGGCGATATCTCCTATGCCTTCTGCTGATGCTAATATGGAAGAAGTGCTTGGGAAAATGCAGATTATAGAGTATTCTGAAGCATTAGATTTTATTGATAAACCTTGGGATATTTTTACGCATAATCACAATGAGATCGTTAAGGATTTTGAAATTGTGAAAGTAACAAAAGAAGAAGAAACAATAGATGATTCAAACAGAGTAATAGGAAATCAACTGTTTGTAGAAAAAGGAGCAAAAGTTTCTTGCGCTATCATAAATACTTTGGATGGCCCAGTTTTTATAGGCAAAGGTGCGCAAGTTTTAGAAGGAAGCTTGATTAAGGGTAGCTTGGCATTATGTGAAAATGCGGTGTTAAAAATGGGAGCAAAAATCTATGGAGGAACCACTATTGGCCCCTATTCTAAAGTCGGTGGAGAAGTTGGTAACTCCGTTATACAAGGTTTTTCAAATAAAGGACACGATGGATATTTGGGGAATAGTGTATTAGGAGAATGGTGTAATCTAGGAGCTGATACGAATACTTCTAATCTTAAAAATAATTACAGTAATGTAAAAGTATGGGACTACTCTAAGGAAGAAGCTATTGACACAGGATTACAGTTTTGTGGGTTGATTATGGGAGACCATTCTAAAAGTGGGATTAACACGATGTTTAATACTGGAACTGTTGTTGGTGTTTGTGCTAATATATTTGACGGTGGCTTTCCTCAAAAGTTTATTCCTTCATATTCTTGGGGAGGAGCAGCTGGTTTTGAGACATTTAAGCTGGAAAAAGCTTATGAAGTTGCTGAAAAAGTAATGAAAAGAAGAAAAATAGAATTTACAAATAATGATAAAAATATATTAAAGGATATATTTGACTTAACCTCAAAAGTTCGTTCATAAGTAAGCGAGCGAAATTGAATTAAAAAAACAACAATTATGACAAAAATTAAATTTGGGACAGATGGATGGAGAGCTATTATAGCTAAAGAATTCACCGTTGAAAATGTAGCAAGAGTTTCTATAGCAACTGGAGAGTGGACAAAAAAAAATTTCGATAATCCAACAATAGTTTTAGGACATGACTGTCGTTTTGCAGGAGAATTATTTGCACATACAGCAGCTAAAGTTTTTGCATCTCAGGGAATAAAAGTATTGCTAGCTAAAGGATTTGTATCTACTCCAATGGTTTCTTTAGGTACAGTGAAGTTAAAGGCTTCTATGGGAGTTGTTTTAACAGCAAGTCATAACCCTCCATCATATAATGGATATAAGTTAAAAGCCCATTTTGGAGGACCTTTATCACCAGAAGGAGTTCAAGAAGTAGAAGATATTATTCCTGATTCAAACACTGTAGATTTGGAAAGTCTTTCGATCGAAAAATTTGTAGACAAAGGATTAATCGAATACGTTGATTTAGAAGAAATGTATTTAAATCAGGTTAGAGAAAGTTTTGATTTAGAAGCAATCAAAAAATCTGGTTTACATTTTGCTTATGATGCAATGTATGGAGCAGGTCAGAATGTCTTGAAGAAATTGATGCCTGAAATGTCATTCTTGCACTGT
>JAUHZI010000080.1 GCA_030426105.1 Bacteroidia bacterium
ATCCAGTAAGACCAACAACTGCTGCAAATAATAAACTAAAATGATGATTATAAGCTGACAAAGCAGAAAACAATACATACCCAAAATAAACCCAAAAGCTTCGTTTCCCTTTAATTATTAAGGTCCAAAAATAAACCATTAACAACCCCAAAAACAAACCACTGATATAGGGACGTATAATGACACTATAAGTCAACGTATATTGTATTGTAGCCAAATAAGCAGCTGTAATCAGCCCTATATTTCGGTTAAACCACAAGCTTCCTATTTTAAAGGCCAATGGTATTGACAAACAGCCCATCAATATAAAAGGCAACTTTAACAAGATTTCATTTTCTCCAACCAACCCTGCATACCACCATAGAAAAACTTGCACTCCAGCGGGGTGTGTATCTCCTATTTGAACTCCTATTTTTAAAACTTCATCTAAGGTTTCAAACCTCGTTCGGAATAAAGCACTAAACTCATCATGCATAAAGGGCATATCACAAATATGATACAACCTTAAAAACACTCCCCAAGCTATAATCAGCAGCAACAAGGCTGTTTTATAATTGAGATTTTTAAGCACGATACTAAGCTTCTAAAGTATAAAAATTATGTATTTCTTCAATCACCAGGTTTTGTTCTTCTTGAGTTAAATCATAGAAAAATGGTAATCTAAGAAGGTGATGCTCATAATAATCTGACATAATCAATTCTCTTTTATCATGTTTATCTACATAGAATGGGCTTTTGTGTAGACTTAAATAATGAAAAACAGACTGTATCCCTTTTGACTTAAGATAGGCTATTAAAGCTGTTCGAGTTTCAAAACTATCACATAACAGATAAAACATATGAGCATTATTCGTTGAATGCTCTAGATGAACAGGCAATTTAATTTTACCTTGCTCTTCTAAAGGTAGTAACCCTTGATAATAAGTATTCCAAATTTCTTTTCGTCTATTTTGGATATCTTCCATACTTTCTAATTGAGCATATAAAAATGCCGCTACAACTTCTGAAGGCAGGTAAGAAGACCCTAAATCTACCCATCCATATTTATTGACTTCTCCTCTAAAAAAAGCAGAACGGTTGGTTCCTTTTTCCCAAATAATTTCAGCTCGTTCAATCAGGCTATCATCATTGACCACCAACATTCCTCCTTCTCCACTAATGATATTCTTAGTCTCATGAAAAGAAAATGTTGCTAAATGTCCAATACTTCCCAATGGTTTTCCTTTGTAATAGGAGTCTACAGCTTGCGCAGCATCTTCAACTACAAATAAATTGTACTGCTCTGCCAAACGCATAATTTCATCCATATCGCATGCCATTCCAGCATAATGAACTGGCACAATAGCTTTTGTTTTATCTGTAATCAATGCTTCTATTTTTGACACATCCATATTAGGGTGATTAGGCAAACTATCTGCAAAAACGATTTTTGCTCCTCTCAACACAAAAGCATTTGCTGTACTTACAAACGTATAAGAAGGAATGATTACCTCATCACCAGGCTCAATACCTATTAGAATTGAAGACATCTCTAAAGCATCAGTACAACTCGAGGTTAGTAGGCAATTCTTAAACCCATATTTTTCTTGAAAAAAACGATGACTTTTTTTAGTAAACACCCCATTTCCTGATAAATGCAATGATTTAACAGCTTCATAAATATAATGCGTTTCTTTTCCTGTAAGATGTGGCTTATTAAATCCTATTTTCATTTTCATTTTTGTTTGTGGAATTCCTTTCCATTATAGCTGTATACAGCCTCATATTTTAATTCTCTTTCATGTCGTTCAGGAGTAGCTTCCCAATGGCTTACCTTTGAACTAGTATTGGAATACACCATTATTTTGTATGAAACATTGCCTTTCATAGCTGTTTTTACGTAGTCATACTTGACTCTTTTTTCAAACGACTCCCTACCAAAGCCTTCCTCATGAAAAGCTTTGTAATCTTCCACTTTTAATATCGTCCTTCTATATCTTAAAGTCGTTCCAAAGTATAAAAAGTCTGAATTATGGTTGGTAAAGTGCATTATATCACTACCATTATAACTCATTCTATGCCCATCTTCCCCAGATATAGGGATTAAATCCCATTCTCCTTGTTCATTTTTCTTATATAAAACCATCCAATTGTCTCCCATTGATAAATCTACATCATTAAATACTACAGGAACTTCCAAACCTACTTTATAAATCGTTTTTTTCAGATAAGACTGTACTATGCCTGGAATTCTTGGAGAGACTTTATCTCCTACATATGGGAATCTTAACAGAAAAAAGGATATTAAGAAAAACATATACACCAACAAAAACCTGCTTAAGAACTTAGGTTTAAAATTAGAAAAATGCGCTATATCATTTCTTTGTATTTCATCGTAAAAAGAGATTTCACATTGACCAAACACCTTATACCTTCTTTCAGCAATATAATTATAAATCAATTTACCCAACCCTGTTAAATACCCAATTATAAATATAGGAACTAGAATATAAAAGAGTGGGTTAACGAGCATTAATCTAAAGTATAAATTATATCCTTTATAAAGCTTCCCTTTATACCACCCTACCATATAGGTTTTAACTTCTTTTTCTGTCAAATTATGCTTTTCATAAAGTTCTCTATTTTTAGAAAGAGCAATAAATTCGTATCGATTATTGAAATTATATTTTTTAAAAAAGAGCATTGCTTTTTTGCAAAGATTGCAATAATCATCATAGATTATTTTCACCTTATTTTCACTAGAAATTCTAATTGGGAAGAAAATTATCAACCATAAGATTATCTCTAAATGCGGCAAATAGGATAAGTTAATTACGAATAATGAGATTACAAAAAACTTCATCCCCCACCATTTCACGAAAAAGTTCCCCCATTTTATAAAAACGAGAAACAACATGAAAAATTGAAAAAGGCTTTGCCCAACTATTCCTATGAAACTTAAGTAGCTTACAAGATTTGGATAAGTATTTTCTACCCATCTAAACCCTTCGTACCCAGTTGACAAATAGCTATTACTCAAAAGACTCTTTATTGTAAGCGCTTCTATCCAATAAACATCTTGAATATGATAACCTAAAGCTGCAAGACTAATTATAGCATACAAACTGAAAATAAAAAAATAAACTAAGGTCAGTGATTTTTCAGTATGCTTACCAATAATTGAATATTGGAGATTAAACAATTTGGCAAATTTATTTTTTTTCTTCACTATAAATGCATCTATAGAATAGTACTGGCCTGCATTTGACAAAAACATCAATAGAAATAGATGAATTAAAATTGTAGTCCCTAAAGTATTTGTCGATGCATAGGCATCTAACATTCTAACAGCGATAATCAAACCTATAGTCACTACAGGAAGAGCAAAACCTAAAGTAAATAATACAATTAACAGCATTGTAGCATAAGCTACAACTGGCAACCCTTGATTAAAAAAATAGAGTGAATTAACAACTTCATAAAACCTAATAAATATAATTATCCCTACTCCCCATCTTAGGAGTCCTATTTTCTGCAGTTCATTTTGAACAGACTTTACTTTAGGAAAACTACTTTTTGAGAGTATATTATATAACAAATTCATCATCATTATTTTAAGATTTTAAGACAGCTATTCCGAACCCTGCTTTTCCATAATCATTTCCTGTATACAACATATACCTCTGCCCTTTATAATCAAACACACATGGATAGCTAATCATATCGCTATCCCAGCCATTATTAGAAACATCTATTCCTACATTATCATCCATTCTTACCCATTCTATACCGTCTTTCGACTCTGCATATCCTATCCTATACTTATCTGATTTTTTGCTAGCTCTATATGAATACCACATCTTGTAAGTCTCTGCATCTTTTATCACCCATGGTTTTGACAAAGCATATTCTCCTTCATGTTCGAGGTCAACCACAATTTTATTCGTTCTCTCCCATTGTATACCATCTCTAGACTCAGCATATTTAAACACATGGTTCATCTTCGACTGTTCTTCTCCCCATGTTAAATTTGTACCATACCACATCTTGAAAATACCATTCTCAAACAAAACAAAAGGATATGAAATGGAAAACGGATCTTCATTACTTCGATCCATTATAGGAGCTTTACTCACTTTTTCATAAGCTTCTGTTTCTTTATTATATTTCGCTAATCCAATAGTATTCAACCAAGGAACAGTCACTTTTAAATTCCACCCCAAATAATACAGATAATCTTCTCCAGCTATTTCTTGAAAGCATCCCATAACAACTCCCGAATCATCAAACAGGCCTAATTCACCAGGAGCCAAAACTGGGCTTTTAGAGATATTAATTATTTCAAAGTCATTATCAAAATCCAAATCTAAATAAGCGATATGGCTTTTAGACATCTTATCCCTACATGTAAAAAAAACACGACATGTTCCATCCTCAAGCTCTTTGAATACAGGATTTGCGCCATGAGAATACATCCAATCACTATGATTGTCTGCTGTGAATATATGTTTTAGTTTAACCCATTCCATTACAAAGACACCTCATCACTGTTCTTCGATAATTTTGTGCTTCTTGGAGGTACATAGATCCCTTTATTTTCTGTATCTTTTGCTATTACTGCTCCAGCACCTAACAGCGTTTCTGAAGTAATCCTAACTTTATGAGCTAAGGTAGCATTTACTCCTAAAAAACAATTGGGTTCAATGACACAATGCCCCGATATAACGACATGTGAACTCACAAAATTATGACTTTCAATAACTGAATGATGTCCTATATGATTTCCACTCCACAAAGTCACATTATTTCCTATCTTAACATATGGCTGAATAGTATTATCTTCTAATATGAAGCAATTATCTCCACACTTAAATTGTGACATATATGAGCATTTTGAACTTATATACGAAACCAACTCATAACCTTTTTCTTTAGCTAAGATGTACTTTTCTTCTCTAATCTTATTCATTTTCGCATAACTCAATGCGATAAACATTTTGTAAGAATCGGGAGGATAGTTTTGCGCTATCTCATCAAAAGGAATCAGTGGCAATCCTTCATATTCCTTCCCATCAATATAATCCCTATCAACAGTAAAAGCTACCACTTCGTGTTCACTATCATTATCAAAGTAATACTTTGCTAATTGAGCAATATCTCCTGTACCAAATAAAACTATTTTTGCCATTATTTTCTTATAATTATTGTAAATTCATATAATTCATAATCATGTAATAGAGCTACATTTTTTGAAATGTTTTTCTTGCAGAAATCAAAGATTTCTAATGGGTCTGCATAATGAAGGTAATCCTTTTTATACTCTTCATCAGAGTACGAAGTTAATATATTAAATGACATTCCTTTTTTAGCCAGCTGATTCATCTTCAAAATAGTATCTAAAATGTACTTTTTCCACTCCTCTTCATCAGCTTTCAACTTGACATTAAAAATACCATTAGCAATAACATAATCGTAACTACTCAGCGATTCTGGATTTGAAAAGAAACTGATATTTTTCTGACTATAAAGTTCTTTCCCTTTTTTTATCATTTCATCCGAAATATCAAAACCAGTATAGGAATAATCATACTCTTTATTATTCAAAAACTCAACTAAAGAGCCAAATCCACATCCATAATCTAATAGAGAAAATGTCTCTGCTCCTATTAATTTGGTAAGCTGTTCAAACCTTAAAAAATGAGATTCTTTTCCATTCCAATCTACACCTTGACTAGTTGCGCCATAAGTTTTTACTTTCTCAGAATAATACTGTTCAACATCACGCTCTATATTACTACTCATTACTATTATTTTTGGTTTTTCTATCAAATATAAATTGTGGCCTTCCCTTAACCTGTTCAAACATCTTTCCTAAATAAACGCCTAAAACCCCTATCGAGACAAGTATCACTCCAAGAGAAAATGAAAGCAAAACAATTATACTTGCCCATCCAGACTGATAATCGTATAAGAAATAGGATATGATGATATACAGACCTCCTAAAAACGAAAAAAATGAGACTAAGCCTCCAAAGTAAATACTTAACCTCAACAACTTCTCAGATTGATATAATATCGCAACTCCTGCATGCTTCAAAAGTTTTCTAAGAGTATATGAAGACTCTCCTTCAAAGCGATCACTGTGCTCTATTTCTACATAATCAGATTGAAACCCTAGCCACCTTAAGACTAAAAGGTAATGAAATTGGTAATCATTATAACTGATAAAAGCTTCTATAACTTTTCTTGAGACAAGACTATAGGCTCCTACATTCTTATCTGCCTCTAAACTTTTGTTCTCAAGTAAGAAATTTAAAACAGCATTATATAGAACTGCCGTTACATTTTTAAACCTCGAGTGGTTTCTTTTCTTCTTATAAGTATAGACAATATCATTTCCTTCATGATATTTTTCTAGCAACTCTTTTATATATTTAGGATTATCTTGTAAATCACAATCCATAACTATAGCCACATCTCCTGTACACACAGAAAGGCCAGCTTTTATTGCTGCATGCTGACCAAAATTCCTACTAAGCTTATATCCTTTAACTTTATCATTCTGCGCAGCTACTTCAACAATTTGTTCCCAAGACTTATCAGGGCTAGCGTCTTCAACCAAAATAATTTCGTAGTCACAACCTAATTCTGCCACTCCTTGCCCAATTTGAGTTACCAACTCTTTTACAATTTTTTCAGCTCCATATACAGGACTGACAATAGATATCTTGGATATTTCTTGCATTGCTTTTTTTCTAAAAACTCTTCATTTTTTTCTTTGCTCCCTCAACCCCTTCATTAAATATTAAATCCAAGATTGTTACCCCATGCTCAAACCCTTCAAACTGTTGATTATATTCAGGATATCCTGAATAATCAAACCAATGAACTTCAACATTTTGTTCATCAAACAATCCTACCTCCATATAATCTTTTGCGGCAGGCCCTGAGTAATAATCAGTTACACCTAAATCTTTACAAACATTTAGTAATTTCTCTGTTTTATCTCCTACTAAATTCAGGTCTTTAGAGTATATAATTTCTGTTTTAACACCTAACAATTGGCAAATTTCCCTAATAAACATTAGGTTAACTTCACTTAGCCTTGTAAAGGCACAATTTAAATATAATTTTTCAAAAAACTCATTATACTCTTTAAAAAATGGGGCTTTTCGATATGCTTGTTTTATAACTTGCCAATGTTTTTTACCCCAATCTTTATCACTAATTAAGGTTTCATTGATTTTTTGGTTAAACTTTCCTTTTACACTAACAGGAACACTTAACCATTTTAATCCATTTTCCGTCTTTATTTTATTACGATTTCGCCAATCTCTTTTTGTATACTGCATTTCATCATACACTACAAACACATCAACTGTATTAATTGCATCAAAATAACCTTTCCAAGGAATATAATTAGATTGTGTTATTATTGCTTTCTTCTGATTTTTTTTCATACAATTTATTACTACTTGTCTTCTATTACTTCGTCTCTATAAAATATATACAAATATCGGTTGCTTATTTGGAATTACAACTTTATACATATGACTTATCTCATTTATCATAATTTCATTACTCGACAACAAGTGTGTAACTCCTTCTTCTTTCAACACATCAAAATTCAACCCTAGATGCTTGATTACCTCCCCTTTTTTATTCTTTTCAACAAGCTTATTTAATGCTTTAGAATTCAAATAAAAAACATGATCCAGTTCCCCTTCTAACTCTTCTCCTAACACTGTTTCAAACAAATCTTCATATTCTTGTGTCCACAAGGCATAATATCCACCAAAAGTATTGTAATTATTATACTGAGCTATTTCTGGCAAAATCCCCAGACAAGCTACCTTAGTATTGATTGGTAATACTTTCTGTACTTCCTCAAACTGCTCTTCCATGTAGAACTCTTCAAATGTTATATTTTCCTCATTACTTCTATCAAAATACGTTCGATAAAATGCGTTCTCTGCAAACTCATTATTATACCTGTAACCATCTCCTATAGACAACATTACAAACAAAACATTAATCCCTAACAAAGGGACTAAATACTTACCATAAGTCCCCTTAAACCAGAGGTATGACAACTTAGCGAACAAAAAGTACCATATAAAAGGGGTTAACGATTTCCATCGAAAGCGTATTTGCGATAACATTTCGAATTTAGCCACAAAAGGAGTCAACATATCCCAAGAAACTATATGATCTAAAATTTCAAGAAAAAGAATAACTCCAAAACCAACTACGATGAGCTTTCTTGCTGATTTAATCAATAAAAATGACAACGAGGTAAAGAATATTAAAAATGGAAATGCCATTGTATGAAAGTGGTGTTGCCCTCTTACAGCCCCTAAAAACGAAAGACCCAAAACTCCTTTAGTATTTAGTTTTTTACCATAACTGAACTCCATTAATTCCCTACCAGATTCAAATTTATCAACGAGTACTAACTGAAACATTCTATAATTCGCCCCTATATATATTACTGTCAAAATAAAAAGTGACAAAAATATCAAGTAACTAAATGTTTTATTTCTAATCATCTTATAGATAAAGTATACTGTAAACACAGTAACTACGAACATGCCAGACAACACTAATTCAGAATACAATGGAAAAATAATCAACCATATCCAATCTTTCCATGTATGAGTTTTATGAAAGATATTTAATAGAGCATAAAAAACTACTGGGATACCAGCTATACCTATTCCTCCTGAAGGCCAGAAAGGCAAGAGCCCGAATGCGAGAGCGACTAATGTCATTGCATAATTTGAGGCTTTTGACGAATCTCGATACACATACCTCTTTAACAGAAGAAACATCCCAATAAAACCAACGAGATGTTGCAGTATAATATTCAAATGATAAGCAATCTGAGAAGGAAAAACATAATAAAGAAGGACGATGACTTTGTACTCAGAAATATAAGCTCCCCTATTCAGTCCGTTCATTGTTCGTTCAATAACAGTTTCATTTCCCTTAAACAAATTTGGACTTTCCGCTATATTTTTATACCAAACAACATTCGAATCTAGGTTATCATGAATGAGTATATGAGCACTATCTGGGAAAAAAATATTGGGAGACAAATAAACTAACAGCACCACAAAAGCCAATATTAGATGTCCTTTATTTTTCAGACGTTCTTTCATCTTTCTATTTTATTAAACTTTAGATCCAATTATAAAACAACTTCCTCCAACTCTTATTTTACGTCTTTTAGAAACCAAAGACAACTCCCATTTCCAAATCCTGTTTAACAGCTTTGAAAAAGCTTTTTTGCGAAAAGCATGTTCATTTTTATGCTTATCCAAATCATTAGATTTCTTGTTAAAACCTAAAAAACTTGGAATCGTTCGAAACAAAAAAATGGGCAACGGCAATACTGAAAAGAAATAAGTAGAGTATTCTACCTTAAAACCAGACTGAATCAGAAGTTCTTCAATTGTCTTTAGTGTATACCTTTTAAAATGGCCTGCATAATCATCTTCTTTTGACCATAACATCTTATACGCAGGAACAGTAATATAAACCTTACCATCTTTTTGAAGGTAACCATTTATCTCTTTCATAAAAGCTAAATCATCTTCAATGTGTTCAACAACATCAAACATCCCAAAAGATTCGACTTTTTCTTTTACAAAACCTGCATTTTCTAGCGTTGAACAAACTACATTTCTCACCCCTCTTTTTTGGGCATTATACACCCCTTTTTTTCCAGGTTCTACTAAAACGACATCTCTTCCTTCATCTTGTATTCGCTTTGCAACGAAACCATTTCCCCCTCCTACATCAAAAAAAGTCCTATCTCCATTAAAGGCTTTAATTCCTTCGGCAATTATATCATTTCTATGTTTAAACCAAAAGCTATTTTCTTCCAATTGCATACAGCTCTCATTCCCTTCTTCAGGGTATGAAATATCTGATTCTGACTTAGAAAAATAAATTCCACTTTCATTCAAAACAATATTATTAGCTACTTCCTCAAGTTTCATAAAACACGTCTATTTTTTCTATTGAAATTATCCTTTGTATTTAATCCACTTTGCTAACTCCTTCCAAGTTATTTTTTTTCCATGCATTAAAATTCCAGTACGATAGATTTTTCCTGCTAACCATGTTGTTCCAATAAAAGTAATGATTAACAACACCATTGAAATAATAATTTGCCACCACAATCCATCAGCATCCATAGCAGCTCTAACAAGCATCACTACAGGAGAAGTAAACGGTATTTGACTACACCATAAAATCGCTGGGCTAGTAGGATTATCTATGGACAATAAAACGATTACATAGGCAAACATTAATGGAGCTGTTATTGGCATCATAAATTGTTGAGAATCGGTCTCATTATCTACAGCTGCTCCTATCGCTGCCATCAAAGATCCATACAACAAATACCCTCCAATAAAATAGAAAAAGAACAACCCTATCATTAAAGGCCAATTGACAGTTAAAATCACATTAATTATAGCTGCTTGACTAGTTTTCATACTAGCAATTGCATCTGATGAGCCTGCCCCCATCATATCAGCAACACTATCAGGTGAATAAAATTCCGCTCCCAGAACTCCCATAGCTACAGAACCTAAAACAGAGGATAATAATATCCATACTGCAAATTGAGTTAACCCAACAAACATGATCCCAATAATTTTCCCCATCATTAACTCAAATGGCTTTACTGAAGAAACAATTACCTCAACAATACGATTAGACTTTTCTTCAATAACTCCTTTCATTACTTGGGTTCCATACATAAAAATGAACATAAAAATGGACACTCCAAACGCCATTCCTATAAATGCTCTAATTTTAACGTTAGATTCTTCCATCGTATTGACATCAACAGTTTGTAAGTTGACTTTATTCTTTAACCTTTTATATGAGGTCATCGAAATATCCAAATCTTTTAGCTTTAACTGCTCTATCCTCTCATTTACAAGACGTTCTAAAAACATTCTAGTCTTAGAACTAGGTGCTTCCTTATATAAAATTTTCCCTGTCCCTGAATTCATTTCAACAACTGTTTCGGGAAGATACAACAACAAATCAAAATTCTCAGAACTCTTAAAGTATGCTATTGCATCATCATAATTTTTCTTTCCTGTTTCATCAAATGTTGTTAGTTCGTATTTTGAAGAATCCCACTTTTCAAACTTTTCAGAAACTACGTAAGTATCATCATGTATCAAAACACGTTGTTTCCCGTCTTCTTGTTTTCCCAACATCACTGCTCCAACCATAAACCCAACTAATAGGATTGGGCCTAAAATGGTCATCAATAAGAAGGTTCGTTTTGAAACCCTACTAACGTATTCTCTTTTTATAATTAACCCTATCTTACTCATGATCTCCAGTATTTTGTGGTTCAGAACTTTCGTTAACCGTTTTTATAAAAATCTCATTCATACTCAAGGTTACTTTATTAAAACTTAAGACATCAACAGCTTCCAAAACTCCTTTCAAAAAACCATTAACATTAACGTTCTCTCCTAATTTCACATGTACCAAATAATGATCTTTATTCAATTCTTCTTTCTCTAGCATTTCCCAACCTCCCCAAACAGCATTGGCAAAAGCTACCATATTTCCTTTGAATTCAATCTTATATTGATTTTTTGAGAAACGTTCTTTCACTTCTTTCACTTCACCTCCAAGAATCTTTTGAGACTTATTAATTAATGCCATATGACTACAAATCTCCTCTACAGACTCCATATTATGGGTCGAAAGTATAATTGTTGCACCATTTTCTCGCAATTCCATGATTTCATTCTTGATGAGATTTGCATTGATAGGGTCAAAACCACTAAATGGTTCATCTAAAATCAATAATTTAGGATTATGGATGACAGTGGTAATAAATTGGATTTTTTGAGCCATACCTTTCGATAAATCTTCAATCTTTTTATTCCACCAACCTTCAATTTCAAACTTTTTAAACCAAGCTTTTAATGCCTTTTTTGCTTCCGCTTTCGGCATTCCCTTTAGTTGAGCTAAATACATTGCTTGCTCACCTATTTTCATTTTCTTATACAGACCTCTCTCCTCAGGCAAATAACCAATCACCTCTATATGCTCCCTTCTCAACGGCTCTCCGTTAATCAAAACTTCACCACTATCAGGAGCAGTAATTTGATTGATAATTCTAATTAAGGATGTTTTTCCTGCTCCATTTGGACCTAACAGTCCAAATATACTCTTAGGAGGAACGCTGATACTAACATCATTTAAAGCCGTATGGTTGGCATATCGCTTAACGATATTTCTAGCTTCAAAAACTGGTACATTCTCATTCATAGGGACAAATATACTTTTTTGAGATTAAATTCATTCTTTTCTTGATTGATTTATTAACAAGATAAAGCGGTATTCTCCTTGCTCTAAAACGCTTAGCATCTATTTATTCAACTTCTTATCCAGAAGTTACATCTTTTTAAATAAAAGCTACTTTTTTTATCAACAACTTAAACTATGAACCAACGTAAAAAAATGTAACTTTTTACACAATAATACGGTAACCTTTAATAGACGAGTCTATAAGACTTCTCTTGGTTTTCGAAAACTAAATGAAATTTCAGAACAACAATGGTCAAAGCTCACCAC
The DNA here is from genome assembly GCA_030426105.1 of Bacteroidia bacterium. Taxonomy (GTDB): domain Bacteria; phylum Bacteroidota; class Bacteroidia; order Flavobacteriales_D; family Parvicellaceae; genus S010-51. Next base: position 12,601 of record JAUHZI010000080.1, read on the forward strand.
TTTGTCCATTGCAATCATTCTGTCTACAGGATAACATGAAATATTTATTCACCTTTAAAACCAATCGTCATGAAACCACATTACACCCCAATTTTTATTCTTTTCTTCTTATTTTCTTATACCACATTTGCAACAGGCCTACATTTTTCCGTAAAAATCCCACTAAAGGATTCTTCTACCAAGTTGACATTAAGTTCTTTTCAAATTCAAAAACAAACACAAGACTTTATAATTGCAGGACCATACAGTCAATATATTGAAGCAATGAAAGCCAAGCAAGATCTTGGAAAGCTTGGATACTCGACATTAGAAATCGTTGCTTTTTTTAACCATGCTTTAATTTCTATAGATGATGCTTTTGCCTTGATGGACAACCGTAACCATCAAGATCAGGTAAACAATGGATTTACATTATCTGAAGATGAATTATCCGAACTCCTTATAGATGTTCAGAATAAAGATTTTTTCTACACTGTTCAAATTGGACTATACACCGAACAAAACGTCAATAACTTTTTTGATTTTCCAAAACAATATGACGAGCGTATAACAACCAAGGGAAACCTCAGATACACCTACGGCACATTCACTACAATCAACGATGCTAGAGATGCCCTCAAGATGGTTAAAAGCTATGGACTAGACGATGCATTCATTATTGCATTCGACAAGCTTGAGCGAATTCCTATAGGTAGAGCTATTGAAATAGAAACTCAAATTATTAACGACTTAATTTCCGAAAACAACTAGTCTATTTGATTATAATATGATAGATTTGAGGTTGAAAACCTTTTGCTAATGAATCTATCTATACCCAACAACCTCAAGATAAAACCAGAATTCATCTTCTGGTTTTTCTTATTTCTTGTTGTTTTTGGGCTTGGCTTCAATTTTAGAATGCAATCTTTTGATGTTCAGTATGACAAAAACAAATATAATGTCATAACCTCCGACGGTATTGGATATTACTCTTACCTTCCTTCTACATTTATCAGTAAAGAATTTCAAATAAGCAATGACCCCAACCACTATTTAAACTTTGACCAAAAACCTTCTACTAATCAAAATAAATATTTTGTAGGTTCTTCTATTCTTATGCTTCCTTTCTTTGGAGCTGCTCACACCTACGCTTCTTTTTCATATTGGTTAGCACCAAAAACAGGCTTTTACCCAAATGGCTACTCATTCCCCTACCATATCGCTATATGTTTTGCTGGTGTTTTTTATTTAATATTGGGACTATTTTACATCAAGAAACTTGGACTTAAATTAGGCATCAAAAAAAGTATATTATTCTTTCTTATCATTGTTTTTGCATTAGGAACTCAGCTCTTAGAGCTCTCTTCATACGAAGCATCTTTTTCACATGCTTATGCATTTTTTACGATAGCTGCACTTCTTTACTACTGGCATTCTTTTACAGCCTCTCCCAACTTAAAATCTTTCCTAATAGTTAGTTTCTTAATCGCTTTATTGATACTTATCCGCCCTACAGATATTCTAATTATCCTAACCTTCCCTATTTTCATTAGCATCAACGGTTGGGAGCCGACATACAACTGGTTAAAAAAACAACGAGTTGCATATGTTTATTCACTCCTAATTGGAAGTAGTCTTCTAATGCTACAACTAAGTTATTGGAAATTACAATCAGGATCCTTCTTTATATGGTCTTACTCTGGAGAAGGTTTTGATTTCTCTCAACCAGAATTTTTTAATGTTTTATTTTCTTACAAAAAAGGGTTATTTGTATACACACCATTAGCGGCACTATCATGCATTTATCTTTTCTTTGGGAATTTAAGTTTCAAAATAAAAAGCTGGCTTTTTATCTTCTTTATCTTAAACACTTATGTTATTTCTTCATGGTGGTGTTGGTGGTATGGAGGAAGCTATGGCATGCGCCCATGGATGGATTTCCTTCCTATCCTTATGATAACATTAGCTTATTATCTTAATCAATTAAAAAAAACATTCCTCTATGCTTTCTATATTCTTGCACCGCTATCAATTCCTATTAACTTAATACAGACTTATCAATATAGCAGAGGAATCATGCATTGGGACCAAATGACCAAAGACAAATTTTGGCAAATATTCTTAAAAACAGACCGTGCTTTTGATTTCATAACCTATGATCCTTCAGAACACTACAAAAACCATATTGTAACTGACTCAACAACAATAGTTATACAACCAACCTTTGACAGCATCAATTTCGTTGAGAAACACAATATGTTTCACACATTATTGGAAGTTCCTTCCGACTCTATTTTTTCAGATTCATTAGGCACTTATGTAAAAATTGAATTTAAAGGAAATGTAGAATTCATGAGAGAATGTGCTGTTTTAACGTGCAATAAAAACCTTAACACCCCTGATCAAGTCGACCAACAATCTCAACGTATTATAGGTTATATCAGAAGAACACAAGAATGGATTTATTCAGAAATAGTTTTTGACCTTGGCCCTAAGAAAGACAATGAAAAAGACTTTAGTATCTTTTTTTATAACAATCAAAGAAACCACTTTTGGTTCAAAGATGTAAAGGTTACTTTCTACAATTATAAACTCAAACTGAACGGTTAGTAAAAAACCACAATATTAACATACAGGAAATAAGACTTATTACAATATTACTAAAAGCAATAATATAGTTTCCATTTTGCATTAATGTTAATGTTTCTTTACTAAAAGTCGAAAAAGTACTAAACCCTCCGCAAAACCCAATTAGAATGAGCGCTTTCAATTCAGCTGTCGTTATTTTATGATAAAACAATCCTACAACAGCACCCATAACAATACAACTCAACAAATTAGCAACAAAAGTTCCTAAAGGAAATTCTCCTCGCCAAAACTGTGTGACTAAATGAGCTACTCCATACCGAGCCAAACTCCCTAATCCCCCTCCAATAAAAATAGCGATAATCACCCCCATTGCATAACCTTTTTATTTGTTAAAGTGTAGACTAGAAAACCAATTAAGCTACCCAACAGGCCACCTACAAACACATCTGAAGGATAATGAACCC
>JAUHZI010000081.1 GCA_030426105.1 Bacteroidia bacterium
ACTATATGCAGTGGCATATTTGGGCTAATCTAAATGACCTATCTTGGAAAAAAGGAGCCCAACAAGACGAAGGGGAAATACTAGATATTGGAGCAAATGTTGGAGCTTTTTCATTAAAAACCCTTCAGAACAACCCTAATAAAGTTACACTCCACTCATTTGAACCTAACCCATTAGTTTTTGAAAAACTGCAAAATAATTTTTCTTTAAACCCTAATTTAAACAGACAATACAAGCTCAATAAAATAGGTGTAGCTGAACAAAAAGGACAATTAGATTTCTTTTGGAATGAACAAAATTCTGGAGGGGGCTCATTTTCTCACAACGAACAGAACGCTATAAAAGAAGTTATTGATGTAACAACAATAGATGAATATGTAAGTAAACATCAACTAAGTAACATCCAACTTATCAAAATTGATGTAGAAGGTTACGAGCCTCAAGTCTTAAAAGGAGCAACGGAAACAATCAAAACTCAGAAACCAACTATTTTTATCGAAGTTAGTCCTGAATGGTGGAGAAAAAACAATTACAACCCTATCGATGTTCTTTCTATTTTTGAAGTCCTAGATTATCAATTCTTCATCGTTATTGATGAAGAAAAATTGAAAGAAACTTTGCTTGAAGATTTAAAATACATTAACCATCAATTTAACTTGTACCTTACTTCAAAATGAAATTTTCTATTGTAATCCCAACATATAACAGGGCAGATTTTATTGGAAAAACAATAGAATCCTTACTCAAGCAAAGTTATTCGAATTTCGAAATAATTGTGGTTGATGACGGTAGCACTGATGCTACTCAATCTATTGTAGAGAAAATAACTGATGAAAGGGTCTTTTATTTCAAAAAAGCAAATGCCGAAAGAGGTGCAGCTAGAAACTTTGGCGCCAATAAATCAAATGGAGATTACATTAATTTTTTTGACTCCGACGATCTCGCTTATGAACATCATTTACAAACTGCTTATGAAACAATCACTCACTATCAACCTCCTATTTTTCATCTAGGTTTTGACATTAAATCACCTGAAGGCAAAATTGTTAGAACTCCCACACCTATAAATAACATTAACAAGCAGTTAATTCATGGTAATGTTATGAGTTGCAATGGTGTTTTTATTAAGAAAGATATTGCGTTAAAAAACGCTTTTAGTGAGATTAGAGAGCTCTCAGCATCTGAAGATTACCTATTATGGCTTCAATTGGCAGCCCAACATCCTATTTTAAATAACAACACCATCACTTCAACGATTATCGAGCACGATCAAAGAAGTGTACTTTCTATCAATAAAGAAGCCCTTATTAAACGCAAAGAACTAATGTTAAAACTAGCATTAGAGGATAGCCATATTAAAAATTTCTATAAAGAACAGCTCACTCAATTAAAGCTCAACACCTACTCATACATTGCGCTTCATTTAATTATGGCTAAGGAGAAAAAAACAGGAGTAAACTTCTTAAAAAGAGCTGTCCGAACAGACTTTAATTTTATATTTTCCAAGCGGTTTTTAGCAACTATAAAACACTTACTTTTTTAAATTTTCATGTATAATCTCTTTAAAGAATATACGAACAAACCTGTGGATTATCCGTTTAAAAACGTTTACATCACCCATTCAGGAATAGCCTTGAAGGGTTTGTGCATACTTAAAAACAGTGTTTTTAAAAATGTTAGCACTTGGATTTTTTACAAATACGCCATTTATAAGAGGGTAACAGAACCTAAAATACAAATAGAGGAAAAAAACTGTTTAATCATCCATAACCATTGGAGTTCTGGATATCATCATTGGGTTACTGAAGCTTTAACAAGATTATTAGTAGTAGATCACAAATCCTATAATCTTATCATTCCTGAAGACTATCCAGAATTTGCATTAGATAGCCTTCATTATTTTGATTTCAATTCTATCATTCGACTTCCTGCCCAAACTGGTTGCTTTGTAAAGGATGTAGTTATCCCCCCCAACCCAGCATCTGGTCATTATAACTCTCATACATTACTTCAATTAAAAACTGTTTTAACGCAAAACCTTAAGCCAACAATCAATAATAGAAACAAAAAAATTTATGTTTCACGAAAAAACGCCAAGGTTAGAAAAATAGAAAATGAAACTGATGTAATCAACTTACTTCAGGACAATGGATACGAAATTCTTTATGCTGAAGAGCTTTCGTTTAAACAACAAATCGAAATATTCAGTCAATGTACCGACCTTATCTCAATCCATGGAGCAGCACTTACCAATTGTTTATTTATGCCAGAAGGGTCAAATGTAATCGAGTTATATCGAGAACCACAAGCTAATTTACCAGAAATGAATTATTGTTACCAACGTCAAACAGCTGCTCTAGGATTAAATCATCATTATATTTTCTGTAAAACAGGAGAAAATTTAGGAACGCACATCGATAAAATAAATTTAAATGTAAATTTACAACAATTACAAGAAGCGATATTAAAATGAAAAAAATTGTAGTAGTAGGTTGTGCTGGATTTATCGGCTCTCATTTATGTGAAGAACTATTAGAAAAAGGCTTTTATGTAATTGGTGTTGATAACTTTGATGATTTCTACCCTAAAACAATAAAAGACAATAACTTAGCAGCTTTTACTCAACACAAGAACTTTGAGTTTCATGAACTTGATATTACTCAAGCTTCAAAACTTAAAACTTTACCTCAATTTGATTTAATTGTAAATTTAGCTGCAAAGGCAGGTGTAAGGCCTTCTATCCAAACTCCTAATGATTATATCAAAAGTAATATTCAAGGAAACCAAAATATTTTAGATTTATTGGTAAATAGATCTGTGAAAAAGTATGTGTTTGCATCATCATCATCGATTTATGGAAACACATCAGAAATTCCTTTTAGAGAAGACAACCCATGTAACGAGCCTATTTCTCCTTATGCTTATTCTAAAAAGACTGGGGAAATGATGAATTACGCATACCATAAACTCTACGATATCTCTATTTTAAACCTACGATTTTTTACCGTTTTTGGTCCAAGACAAAGACCAGATTTAGCAATACATAAATTTGTAAAACTCATCAAAAACGACACCCCAATAGAAATGTATGGAGATGGTTCCTCTGCAAGGGACTACACATTCGTAGCTGACACCGTTGACGGAATTATCAAGAGCATCAATTATATTTTTGAACAGGACACAACATTTGATCACTTTAACTTAGGAAATCACTATCCTGTTACTTTGAAAAAGATGATTGACACCATTTATAGTACACTAAATAAAACCCCAAACATTGTTCAAAAGCCACATCAAAAAGGTGAAGTTGACATTACTTTTGCTGATATCACTAAAGCACAAAATAAACTAGGATATAATCCTGAAACATCTTTTGAAAACGGCATTAAAAAGTTTATAGACTGGTATGAAAAGACAAATTAATGCTCTCTATCTTTCTTATGATGGAATGACTGATGCACTCGGAGAGTCTCAGGTTCTCTCTTACCTTATTGGTCTTTCTCAAAACAATATCAAAATTACCCTAATTAGCTTTGAAAAAGAATTAGCATACCAAAGTAAGAAAGAGCGGATAGAGAAACTCTGTCAAAATAATAGTATAAAATGGGTTCCATTACCTTATACATCTTCTCCTCCTGTTTTTTCTACAATATACGATGTATATAAACTAAAGAAGACCATTTCAAACCTAAACCAAACCTTTGATTTAGTTCACTGTCGAGGGTATATTACAAGTATTGTAGGAAGACAACTCAAACACAAAAAACAACTCCCTTTTATTTTTGACATGAGAGGTTTTTGGGCTGATGAAAAACTAGAAAGCGGAAATTGGAGCGGGACACTCTTTAGACCTGTATATAATTACTTCAAAAAGAAAGAAAAGCAATTCTTTAATGAAGCAAATTATATTGTTTCCCTAACAGTGGCAGGAAAAAAAGAAATAAATAAAAGTTTTGGTGTTTCTAATTCGAAAATTAAAACCATACCAACCTGTGTAAACCAAGAACTGTTTAATTTAACGAGCTCTAACACAAAAAGTCAAATAAGACAAGATTTGAACATTGAAGAAGATGAGAAAGTTTTAGTTTATAGTGGGTCACTGGGAGGAAACTATAACATCAATATTTTAATTGAGGCTTTTATTGCTTTTTTAAAAAGGTATCCAAAATCTAAATTGCTAATCTTAACAAAAACAGTTGAAGATGATTTCCCAGAAATTGATCCAACAATTAAATCTAAAATGATTTTTAAATCCCTTCCTTATCACGAAGTTGGAAATTATCTATCAATTGCAGATTTGGGCTTTGTGTTTTACAAGAAAGGATTTTCAACCATAGGAAGATACCCTACAAAGCTAGGCGAATATTGGTCGTGTGGTGTACCTTCTTTAGTTTACAATAAAATTGGGGATACACAAGAATTGACAGATCAAAACCCTGAATATGGACTTTATTACTTTTCAGAGGAGGAACTTAACAATAAACTGAATCAATTTGAATTAACTATTGACAAAACACAAATAAGAGCTGCGGCCAAAAATGAATTTTCATTAGAAAAAGGCATTGTTTTTTATGCTAACCTTTACCAACTCGTTGTAAAAAATGAAAAGTAAAAAAGTTCTATTTCTGAGTCCATACCCAGTTGACAAGGCTCCTAGCCAACGTTTAAAGTATGAACAATATTATAAACACATTGAAGCTAATGGATTTGAAATCACCACTAGTTCTTTTGTTTCTCTAGATTTTTGGGGGATTATCTATCAAAAAGGAAATTTACTTTTAAAAGTTCTTTACACCATTTTGGGTTATTTTAGACGATTTATTGATTTATTTAAACTAAGAAAATATGATGTAGTATATATTCATTTGTGGGTTACCCCTTTTGGCTTTCCTATATTTGAATGGCTCGTTCGATTGATTGCTAAAAAAGTGGTCTACGACATTGACGATATGATTTTTCTAGGACATTCCAGCGAGGCTAATCAATTGTTAGAAGGTTTAAAAGGGAAGAAAAAAATGATCTATCTGATGCAATCTTCCAATCATGTCATTACTTGTACTCCTACTCTAGATAACTTTGTTAGGCGATACAACACTAAAACGACCGATATTTCTTCGACTATTAATACAGACTTATATACTCCAAAAGAGCACAAAGAGAAACAAACGATTACATTGGGTTGGAGTGGCAGTCATAGCACTTCTAAATACGTAAAACTACTAGAACCTATTTTTGAAAAACTATTAAAAAAGGGGCATGACTTTAACGTATTAGTGATTGGAGATGCTCAATTTTCTTTTCAAAATGAAGCCATTAAACTCAATGCTATTCCATGGAACCTAAACACAGAAGTTGAAGATTTAAAAAAAATAGATATTGGATTATATCCATTACCCAATGAACAATGGGTACTTGGGAAAAGTGGGTTAAAAGCTTTGCAATATATGGCTTTAGGGATTCCAACTATTGCAACAAATATTGGAGCCAATTCTAGAATTATTCAACATTCAAAGAATGGTTTTCTTGTAGAAAGTGAAGAGCAATGGATTAATGCTATTGAATTTTTAATCCAAAATACTGAAGAACGCAACACAATAGGACTCAATGCAACAGAAACAGTCGTTGAGAAATTCTCCATTCATGCTAACGCTAAAACTTATTTAGAAATCTTAGAGGGCGTTTTATAAATGATTACCAATGCTATGAGATAAAAAAGTTCTGCAGGTATTTTATATCGTGATAATGCTCCAAAATTATATGAACTTAGCCCCACAATAAAAGCAAAAGGAAAGGCGAAGGACAACAGAAATAAAACTTCTTTATTTTTATAGATATATGTGAATATTTGTAATCTTCTTCGCACAATTACCAATATCGTAAACCCCAAAAAGAACACTGCTTCTATAGCTCCTAAAAGTGTAGCTATATTTCTAATTTCCCAAGGGTAAGGTCTAAAAAAAGTAACATTTATTGCTGCTGGAACTTTTGACAATACACCTACAATTGTATATTCCATTTCCCCTAATGAATACCCAGACTGATCTCTTGTATCAGCCAAATGTCCATGCCATGAATGAAATCCTTGCAATGTATTTTGCCAATTATCCAAACTATATTTTCCTGCATTCTCTGAAAAAGATGTTAAGATAAAAATCAGAGCCCCTACCATAGACATTATCAATAAGGGCGAAATCATATTTCGAAGAAATGCACTATTAATTTTAGACTTTATATTGGATTGAACCCAAATAAAAAACGCTGGGTACAAGAGGTAAATCAAATAAGACTTGAGCATAAAAATTAAAAAACTACTAAACAAAATGTGAAAAAAGCTTTTAAAAAATTTTTGATTAAAAATAAACAGATTAGAAAACCCATAAATTAACCAACCTATAGCTCCTATTGTTACAGTATCTTTTAACAACCCTGAACTCCATAGTGTCATTGTTGGGACGCAAAAAATCACAATAAAAAAAGAGTAAGAAAGTGATTCATATAACCGACTGAATGTTATAAAAGCATACCACAACCCTAAAAAAGACAAAAAAGAAAACAAAATTGTAATCACAAAATAGGACCCTCCAGCTATAAAATAAAACAAACATGTTAGCTTCACAATAAAAAGTACATCAGTTCCTTTTAAGATGTAACTGTAATCTGGTGAAAAATCATATTCCGAAGGGTTAAAACCACTAAAATAAGCCCCAAAGGTAGAAGGATCAGAAAAAGAGAGGTAGTTTGCTAAATCTTGCGCTGCATTATAAAACACAAATGTATCTCCCCCTTTGTACACATACGCATGATACAAAGCATACACAATACCTCCTACAATCTTAATTGTCAATCCAGACAAAAAATAGCGATAAATCGGTTCTTGCTTTTTCTTTTTTTGAACGTATAAAATCCCAAAAAAGTAAATGATAAACAAAAAGATTATCATTAAACAACCATCATATAATTCGAGTTGAGGGATCATGTATCTTTAAATCTCAGCAATTAGTTACCTTTGTACATTATAATTGAACAAAACATGAAACTAGTTTTTGCAACAAACAACGAGAACAAAATAAAAGAAATTAAGTCAGCTTTAGGCAATAAATTTGAAATTTTATCCCTCAAAGACATTAATTGTAATGAAGAGCTACCTGAAACTCAAGATACCTTGGAAGGAAATGCTTTACAAAAAGCTCGATATGTATCGGACAACTATAATGTTAATTGCTTTGCTGATGATACAGGGTTAATTATTGCTTCATTAAATGGTGAGCCTGGTGTATATAGTGCTAGATACGCTGGAGAAGAAAAAAATGCACAGAAGAACATAGAAAAAGTTCTTTCTAAGCTTAAAGGAGAAAACAACAGATCTGCTTATTTTGAGACAGTAATTGCGTTAATTATAGATAAAGAAGAGTACCTATTCTCTGGGAAAGCTAAGGGAGTAATTACCGAAACACTTTCTGGAAACAAGGGATTTGGTTATGACCCAATATTTCAACCTGAAAACCTTAATAGGACATTTGCTGAGCTGACAATGGAAGAAAAAAACAAAATCAGTCATAGAGGAAAAGCCTTTGATAAGATGTGTAATTTTTTACTTGAACAATAACTCAAAAAAAAAGCCTGCTTAAAATCAAGCAGGCTTTTAACGTTAAATTATTTTGTAATAATACTATTACTCAACATTTATCTCAAAAGGCAAACGTGCTTGCACACCCTCAACCATTGTTGCATTTTCAACAGCATGCAAGTAATCTGCCAACTTCTTAGTAGCTGGACTATATATAGAAGTACTGGCATCAACATCAAACTGCTCTAATAGCTCGTTTAATTTATTATCCTCAGCCTTCGGATAAACATCAATTTTAACATCTTTAATTTCTGCTTGTTCTGCTGCATAAGCCACTGCATCATCAATCCCTCCTAATTCATCTACAAGCCCAATTTTTATTGCATCAGTTCCAGCCCAAACACGACCTTGCCCAATGCTATCTACTCCTGCAACATCTAATCCAGGTCTTCCATCAGCAACTTTCTGTTTAAAATCCATGTAGATGTCGTCTACACCTTCTTGGACAATTGCGTATTCCTCTTCTGTTAGACCTCTTGTAATGGTCATCATTGAAGGGCGGTTTGTATAAGCTCTATCAACTGTAATCCCTAATTTTTCTTCTAAAGGTTTTGAGATATTTGGTAACACCCCAAAAACACCTATTGACCCTGTTATAGTATTTGGCTGAGCAAATATTCTATCTGATTGACATGAAATATAGTACCCTCCAGAAGCGGCTACATCTCCCATTGAAACTACTACAGGCATTTTTTCTTTTGCCAACACCATTTCTCTCCAAATGACATCCGAAGCTAAAGCACTTCCTCCAGGAGAGTTTACTCTCAACACTAAAGCCTTTATGTTCTCATCATTACGAGCATCTCTAATCGCTTTGGCTATTGTTTCAGAACCAATTTTAGTTGCTCCTCCTTTACCACTTTCTATGCCTCCTACAGCATATACTACAGCAATGTTTTTATCTTCTGTTTTTAACTCTCTTTTTTGCTTTTTAGCTGCTTTAGCACAATACTTTTGGAATGAAATTAGGCTTAATTCTTCATCTTCTTTTGTCCCAGCCTTCTCTTCTAATTGGGCTAACAACTCATCTTCATAAATTAATTCATCTACTAATTTGTATTCTCTAGCTGTTTCAGCAGAACGAACATAAACTGAATCTGCAATTTCATTGAGCATTACTTTACTTATCCCTCTAGTATCCGTAATTCCTTTCAGCATTTGATCCCAAAGTGCATTTAAATAAGTCATTGTTTGCTTTCTATTCGCTTCACTCATGTGATCGTACATAAATGGCTCCACAGCACTTTTAAACTTGTTGTTACTTCCTCTAATAATTTGTACATCTAAACCTAACTTATCTATTGCATTTTTAAAGAACATATATTCTGCTCCTAACCCTTGAAACTCCATCATTCCTTCTGGGTATAAATAAATACTATCAGCAGCTGTAGCTAAATAATAAGCTTTCTGAGAATAAACTTCTCCATAAGCAATAACAAATTTTCCTGACTCCTCTTTGAAATCTAATATAGCGTTACGAACCTCTTCAGTTGTCGCCATTCCTGCTGGCATTGAAGCCACATTAATAAACAACCCCTTAATGTGATCATCCTCTTTTGCCTTTTCAAGCCCTAGCTTAATTTCTCTTAAACCTAATGCTTGATTAAAATTCAATTCTTGTTTGTTAAACTCAGCAAAAGAAACTTCACTAATTGGGTTCTTAAACTCAACATGTAATACACTGTTTTCTTCTACTTTAAATTCATCTTTAGGTTCAAATGCACCAGAAACTGCTGACGCAATACCTACAATAAATACGATCACTAAAAACCCTCCTATTAAAATGAGCGCTAATGATGATGCGAAAAACGATCTCCAAAATGGTTTCATAATTATTTGTTTTATTAGTTATTAATTCTCAATTAAAATGAAGTGACACAACTTCACCTTACAAAGGTATAATTAACCATAACAAAAAACCTTGAATTTACATGAACGGTTCCATGAATTTATAAATGGTTTATTTGTTAGTATAATGTTGATAATTTTACCACTCGCTCAACTATTTATCACTTACCTTTGTATGCAGAAATGAAAAAAGCCGTTTTATTATTAGGAAGCAATTTAGGTAACAGAACTTATTATTTAAGTCAAGCTATTCAAAGGCTTTTGAGTCGTGGAGTAAAAGTATCAAAACAATCGTCTGTTTATGAAAGCCCTGCAGATGGGTACACTTCTGAAAACACCTATTATAATATTGCCCTTGAAATTGAGTTTTCACTTTCTAATCATGAATTACTTGAACTTTGTTTAGCAACAGAGCTTGAACTATCTAGAACAAGATCCCTTACTCAACGTTATACTGATCGAACAATTGATATTGATATTATTTTAATTGAAAATGAAATTTTGAAAACACCCCAACTTACCATTCCACACCCTAGAATGCACGAGCGTTTATTTTGTTTAATTCCTTTAAATGAAATTGTGGGAAATTGGGTAATTCCAACATTCGAAAAGACTGTTCAAGAGACACTTCAAACATTAAACCAAACAAACGAAATTATTAAAGTAAATGTTGAACTATAAACACATAGTCGTAGAAGGTAATATTGGTGCTGGTAAGACGACACTAGCCAATTTTATTTCCAATGAATTTGGCAGTTCTCTATTGTTAGAAGAATTCGAAGAAAATGATTTTCTAAAGGAATTTTATAATAATAAAGATTTTGTTTTACACGCTGAGGTTCAATTTATTTTAGATCGAAGTAAGCAACTGTTTCAATTTCATAACAAAGAACATCGATCGGTTGTTACGGACTACATTCCTTCTAAAAGTTTGATTTTCTCTAAAATGAACTTATCTACTAATGATTTTAGCCTTGTTGAAAATTTGGTAAACGCTTTATTTAAAACATTACCTCAACCTGATATCATGTTATTCCTAGAACGACCTATTCATCAATTAAAAGAGAATATTGTAAAACGAGGACGAACATATGAAACAAATATTTCTAGTGAATATCTACAAAAAGTAGAGGATGCTTACATCAATTTTTTAAAACAACAACAAGATTTTCCTGTACTTCTTATAAACGCAGATGAAATAGATTTAGAAAACCCTCAGCATCTTAGGGCTAAACTTCATGAAATTTTACAATCTAATTTCGACAATAGAGTGAAAAAAGTGAGCCTACTATAGCAAACTCACCTTTTATCTTTCATTTTTTTATTTTACCACAACTTAACGCACCCATACTCTAACAATTTTACTAAAATTAGGATTGCTCACTCGAATCAAATAATACCCTGAAGCTTCTCCTCCTAAATTTAAGTCATATTTTTGTTGCGCATTAAATAAAGTAGATTTTACTTTTTGTCCGATTGAATTATGCACCTCCATTGTTACATCTTCATCAAGGTTCGTTACTGTTAATTCAAAAGTATTATTGTCTTTATTCTTAACGTTAAGGTCTACTTTTTTATAAAGTTCATCAATGCCAGTAAAAGCGATTACATTCACTTTATAATCTTCTGTTTCACCATAGGAAACATCAACACATGCATCGTCAATAGTAGATTGCCAATTTGTTCTTATTCTCATCAAGTGCTCTCCTAAACCTGCATTTCCAGGGATTGTTAAATCCACAGTATGTATTGAAGTACCAAACGTTGTATTTGTTATTAACATCTCTGACGCCTCAAACGAAAAGTTATCATTGAAATCAATCCAAACTGTACCTTGTTGTTGTGTATAACCAGATTGAAGCCTTAAATCATAAGTTACTCCTTGTTCCAATGTCGGTGGTGTTAAATGAGTATAATCTCCATAACCATCGTCTGAACAAGAGGAAATATTAGATAAATTTTGAAGTTCTACTCTTGTTAAACCATCTCCAAAAGAACAGTTTGCTTCTGGCATACAGATTTCATGCTCTACAACTCTTGACACTGTATCATTTAACAAATCTGTATCACCAGATAACGACGTATACGCCACAAGGCTATAACTTCCCAAAGCACTAAAATCGGCTGGTGTAGAAAATGAATATGTAGTTGTAGCCCCAGGAGTTAATGTTCCATTATACACCTCATTTACAACCCCTCCATTATCAATTTGGTAATGTAACGGTATATTAGATTGAGAAGCAACTCCAAAATTTTCTAATGTTACCGTTACTGTTTCATTTGCTCCTAGTGTTGTTGAAGAGGTGGGAGCTGTAATTGTTGTAACACCTACATCATTTTGCCCTAAATGTTTTACCTCATAAAAAGTAGTATCATTATTATTGAACTGATCATTTACAAGACCAGTATATGCTTTTACATTGTAAGTTCCAATATTTGAAAAGTTTCCTGTTGCTGTAAAAGTATAAGTTGCATTTGCTCCTGCAGCTATCGTATTTGAATAAGTTTCGGTTACTACAGCACCTCCATTAATTTGGTAAGAGACAGGAAAATTAGACTGTGGGTTCAACCCATAATTATTAATCGTTACTATGAGTTGTTCTGCTCCGGTTAGCGCTCCATTAACTGGGTTCGTAACAGCAGAAACACCTAAATCATCATCTGCATCATTAGCAATCTTAAATGATGCTATTCTTGTTTTCCATTCATTTGAGGCTAAATATTCTCCAGTAAACCAAAAAGTAGCATCATCAACAGGGTCAATAGTCATTTGAGCGTAATCTCCAAACCTATTCGTTCCTGTTTGAACAGAACTACCATTAACAATCACCTCTTCATTTAGGGTCATTTGCCCAAGCGGATCACTAGCATATCTTCCTGTATATCTTAAAGAAGGGTATGTTGTTGCTCCAGAAACAGAGTAAGCCAAACCAATATTCCCTTGATAATCCATAGCAATACTTCCCATCCATCTATTTTCTGTATCTGGGCTAAATGTGCCTTCTTGGTGGAGCGTCCATGGACCAGAACCTGTTTGCCTTAACTCATACCATCGAATACCAGCAAGGTTAGCCCCATTTACATCTACAGTATGGTTCAATACAATTGCATTATAGTTATTAAAAGAACGATAATGCCCCATATACATCAAAGCCCCTGGAACACCATCTAATTTTGAATTCGTTCCTGGCTGTGTAATATCATTCCAACTAGCATCAAATTCACTATCAAAAGCTGTTACATTTAGTGATTGAGGTGTTGAAATAGAAGAATTAGAAGGTGTTGTCCAATCTACATCAACTTCCCATATCTTAAGGTGATCTACACCTCCTGCCCATGCGTCATCTTGAAAATAAAACAAATAATTAGGTGTTCCAACAGCTGGTAAAGTCGAACTTGCTGTAGCAGGCAAAACACTAAAAAAACCTGGTGTGGATAAAGAAGGTATTGTAAACCCTATAATTTGAGCAGAAGGATCTCCTGACAACATTTTATCTCGCTCCATTACAAAAGCATTATTACCAGATTTATTGGCAGTTATATAATAACCGTCTGACCAAACAGAATATTTAGGATAGTCTGGGAAAGAGCTTAAACCAAACGTATATAAATTATATGCTCCTGTGGGATCTGGTGTTTGCGAAACAGCAACAATCAATTCATTTTGATGCGAAAACTGACTCAAAAACCAACGATCTGCAAACTTATCGTACATTACAATAGGGTCTCCTGCATTTGCTCCTCCTAACAACGATCCTAACGTTGCAGGGTTTGTCAATGGGGTTCCATTTTTATCGAACACTCGATAAGAAGTATTTACCATTTGAACGTAATGATTCAAACCAACTGCACCACTTGGATCTGGTGGTGTTGCACCTCCACTTTGGCTACTACTTAATCCATCCCAATTCACGATAGGAGCCTTATTAGGGTGTGATGATTTTTGATGACGTACCAACGGGTCTCCTCCTTTGGGCAATGCATTTGCCGAATTGGTAAACTTATTTCTTCTCATTTTATTTCGAACAATATAAGTTTTACCATCTTCATTAATTGGTAAAATTGGCTCATCAAATACAGGTGTAGCCACTTTCATATCTGTGGCCTGAATTACAAAACTAAAAGAACTATTTTCCTCTTTTTTTTCTTGTCCCATCACAGCTCCCCCACATACAATAAATGCTAGCGTTATAACTTTATTCTTTATCATTTCTCCACTTTTTATTTAATCCTTCAATAAATATACAATTTATAGGTTTTGGACTTCGGTTATAAAATAAGTATTATTGTAATCCTATATTCATCTAATGGTTGCCTGAAGCATGAAACTTATCCTATTTGTATTTTTAACAATTCTAACATCATCCTTAATACTTTGTCATGATTTAATCCCGCAACAAAAGAAGAGCAAATGGGGATTTGTCAACCAAAAAGGTGAATGGGTTATTAAACCTAAGTTTCACGAAGTCAAAAAATTTAAAGAGGGTTATGCCTCTGTTAGAGTCAAAAATAAGTGGGGGTTTATCGATCAAAACGGAAAAAAAATGGGAGCTTTTATTTATTCTTCTGCATCCTCTTTTTCAAATGGTTTTGCTGCTGTACGCTCTTTAAAACCCATAGAGGGAAATACTAGAGAAAATAACAACCAATTTAAATGGGGGTATATTGATCTTTCTGGAAATTTAGTTATTCCACATTTGTTCAAATCTGCTTTATCCTTCGATTCTAAAGGTAGAGCCTTAGTTCAGCTTTTTAACTCAAAAAAAAATGAGCAGTTTTGGATTAATCAATCTGGTGAAGCGATTTCTCCTCCTTTTATCAAAAAAATAAAAATTGGAACAACTTATAAAATAATAAATCAACGTGTTGGAGGCGAAAAGGTATATCGCTATATAGAAGCAACTGGCAAACCGATTACCGATTGGTACATCAATGACTTTAATTTAGACAAAGCACTGATTAAGGTTTGGCTTCCTTCTCAAACAGATAACGACACTATAGAGATTAATGCTTTTAAAGGAAATAGCAAGAAAAAACTCTGTGCTTATATCAATAACAGCGGTAAGGTTTTGTCTGATTGGTATTCTGAAATCAAACCTTTTAAAAAAGGGTATGCCCCAATTCGACACCATCACTATTATGGATTTATTGATAGTACATTTAAACTGGTAAAAAGTCCTAAATACAGAGAGATTAGTCTATTAAATGATAGTACATATAAAGGTCAAATAGAATATGGTAAAACTGTTTTGCTCACAATAAAAGGGGAAGAAAAAAGTCTTTATTGTCTCGATTTCGAACCTTATTCGGACAGTTTATTTTTAGGAACTCATCAATTAAAATCTAGCTATAGAAACGAAACAAAATACGCTGTATTTAATGCTCAAGGAAAACAAATTACTGGATGGTATAATCAAATTCATCCTATACATAATCGTATAATTCGTGTAGAAGATGAGCGTGCTCAATACACTAGCGACAAGAAATTAGCATATCAAATGCGATACAATTATGTAAACCTCGAGTCAGGTGACCTTATTTCGAAATGGCGATCTGTAACAACATTGACATGGGAAGAAAAAGTAAAGAAAGACAGCCTTTTTAACTTCTTATTCTTAAATACATCGCTTATACATTTAGATCATGATTTCTTTAAAACTGTTTTTGTAAAAGAGTTTGAGGTTAAACATAGAAACAACTCCATTAGTTTTAGTGGCGGAAACTTCCATAATGGGAAGGCTTTAGTCGCTATTACGGGTGAAGAGAGAATAATCAAACATAATAAAATCACAACTTCAACTAATAGTAGCAAATATGGTTACATTGATTGGTATGGAGACTTAATAATCCCTTACAAATACGAAGAAGCAGCTGCATTTAGAGATGAATATGCTGTGGTTCGAAAAAATGGAAAATATGGAGCTATCAATAACAAAGGCAAAAGAATTATTCCCGAAAAATATAACCTTTTAGGAGCATATGGTAGTGGGGTATTCCCTTTTTTAAATGACGACGGCTTATGGGGTTATATCAACAGAGCTGATCGAGTTCAAATCACCCCGAATTTTGATAGTGCTTTACCTTTTTCTTATGGGTATGCCTCAGTGAAAAAAGGAAGATATTGGGGACTAATTGATG
>JAUHZI010000245.1 GCA_030426105.1 Bacteroidia bacterium
ATAATCAAATAGCACTATAAGGTTGTCAAGGTACCTATTTACAGAGAGCTATGGAGGTAATGAAAAATGGAGGGTCACTTCCTTTTTCAAAATTTGCATACAATGAGAAGTCTTGTAGTAAAACCCCTACTAGACAAGAACTGATAGCAGCTACAGCATATAAAACAAAAGGATTTAATCGCTTGAGTAAAGGTGGAAATAATTATACAACAGATTTATTGGCAATAAAACAAAATTTAGCACAAGGCGCGCCTGTTGTAATAGGTATGATGGTTGGAGGTTCTTTTATGACAAAAATGAATGGTAAAGCAATGTGGAGTCCAACGCGTTCTGATTATAATATGAGTGGTTTTGGAGGGCATGCAATGTGTGTGATCGGGTATGACGATTACAAAACGAAGTCCGAAGGAGCGTTTCAAATAATGAATAGTTGGGGAGAAGACTGGGGTAAAAAAGGTATTTTTTGGATTAAATATTCAGATTTTAAACACTTTAATAGAGAGGCGTACGGTTTGTATCCAATGGGAAATGCTGCTAGTGTGAATACAACAAAGTTGGATGCCAAAATAGGTATAGTATACAAGGAAACGGGAAAATACATACCTTTTAAATATTCTGGAGGAATTCAATTTAAATCAGAGGATTTATTAAAAATAGATAAAGACTTTAAAGTTGAGATTACCAATACAATAGCGTGTTATACTTATATTTTTGGAGAGGAAACAGATGGCTCTAGTTATATTCTGTTCCCTTATACAGCTAAACACTCTCCTTATTGTGGAATCACTGGAACTAGGCTATTTCCAAAAGATCATTCATTATACGCAGATTCCGAAGGAGATAAAGATCATTTTGCGGTAGTAGTATCAAAACAAAAACTAGATTATAATCTTTTAAACAAAGCAATAAATAGTGCTACAGGAAGTTCATATCAAGAGAAGGTATATAATACCCTTAAGGATGAATTAATTACTGATGTGAAATTTTCAGGAGGTAATACAATAAATTTCTCAGCGAATAGTACAACTCAGAATATGGTTGCAGTAGTTTTAGAGGTTGACAAATAAATTAATTCGGGGAAAGGGAGGTTAACTTTTACTCCTATTGTTGTTTGATCTACCAGCATTAACATATCTATTAATCCATTTAGAATCTTTCATGTCAGAGAAAAGACGAAACATATTTTCTCCATAAAACATGTCGTCAATATAGATAACGCCGTATTCTTGTAGTATCTGTAGTTGAGGCCAAGAAGGTCTAGAGTTTTGAGCAGCCCAACCTTTTACTAACATATTAGCACTTGGAGTACACCCCTGAGGACACATAGGATTTCTTCCATACTTTAAGGCCCATAAATCAGTTAATCTGAAACAGTTGTATCCATCTACATATATGTCTCTGATAGAATCATATTTATAGAAACAGTCGGTTAATTCATATTTTTCAAAGTAATTGATATTATCAGAGTTAGCTTTAGAAAGTTCTACTCCTGACATTTGTCTAATAAAGCTAGCTTCAGAAATAAAACGTTTATTAATCACTTTTCCATCTCTAGTTGCGACAATAGCAAATGAAACTAAATTAGAATTGTATGTTGGTGCTAAATTAAATGCAAAATCATATTGTACAATACTCGCTTCTTTAGAAGAAAATCCACTGCATAAAAAAGCTATTACAATAGAGATAAGTAGTGTATATGTCAATTTTGTTTTTTGCATTTTAGGGAAGACATTTAGGGTATTTCCATAAGTAATTTACAACATAAGCGTGGAAAATTGCATATTACTTTGACTAGCTCTCTAATAAAATTGCCGAATTATTGTTTTCTACTGATAAATAGAAATAGAAAGAATGCTAATAAACAGAATAGAAGAGTAAGTTCCCAAGACTTAATAACAAATATGGATAGCATTAGTAAGGGGATTAATAAAATAATTGATAGGTGGAAAATCCCTTGATATTTTTTATCATTAAACCCCATTAAAACGTATAGACTTTATTTGGGGTAATGCAATAATCCAATTTTATATCGTGTGGCTCAGTAGGTAATTTCTTGCTATTGGCTTCAAATAGAGATAATCCTATTTTTAAACAGTTAGCACGACAATCTTTTAAAAAGGAGTCGTAAAGTCCTTTTCCATATCCTATACGGTTTCCTTCTTTATCAAAAGTAAGAAGGGGGACAAGGACAATGTCTATGGTTTTAACATCAATAGGAATAATTTGTTTGGGTACTGGGATGTTATATTGATCTAGGTAGAAGTCACTATCTTTAGTTATTACAGAGTGAATAAGCTTTAAAGGTGAGAATTGAGTAATAGAGGTTGTAACTTTTAAAGTATTTTGGAATAGATAATTGTTAATTAAATCCATATCTATTTCTCTTTGACTTTCAATGCTAAAAAAAGTGTGTACAATTTTATTTGTAGATATAAAATTAAGTTGAAACAAACTAAAAATAGAAGAAGACAACTGTTTGATATCCTTATTGTTAAGTTGTGATCTCTTTTGTTTGTAATATGCTCTAACCTCTTTTTTATTCATGTTTATTAACAATTTATTTAACTTATAGTCATAATGAAGTCATATTTAATACGCTCTCTTTGATATAGATAAAAAAAATAGTATATTCGTCCCTCAAATTTAAACAAAAAAACATGAAAAAACTTTTACTTTCAATTAGTTTGGTTGCGCTAGGTTTTTTAGCAAATGCCCAAACTGTATTTAATGTAGATTATCCAGCTTCTATAGGGGGTAATTACGATTTTACATATGCAACTTCAACAAGTTGGGGTGTGTCGGACATCACTGACCCATTGAATTCTGTAACAGATACAATTGCTTTTGTTAGTGATGGAACACCTGCAGATTCTTTAGGTTGTAATGCATTAACGAATGGTGCAGATATCAATGGTAAAATTGCTGTAGTTTATAGAGGAGATTGTGAGTTTGGTGCTAAAGCTAAAAATGCACAAGATCAAGGAGCTGTAGCTGTTGTTATTATTAATAATATACCTGGACCTCCAGTAGGTATGGCTGGTGGTACTTTTGGAACTCAAGTAACTGTACCTGTTGTAATGGTTTCTGATGAAACAGGAGCATTGTTAGCTAATGAAGTAATGTCTGGAGATGTTGTAGTGTTTATAG
>JAUHZI010000246.1 GCA_030426105.1 Bacteroidia bacterium
AGTTAGCACTCTGTGCCTTCGCGTTTGATAAACAGTTAAATAAGGTTGATTTCCCTACGTTAGGTAATCCTACAATTCCAGCTTTCATTCTATGTTTTTATTGAAATTTTGCGAGTGCAAATATAATGCATTGCTTTCTAAAAACACTATTTATTTAAAACTCATTAATTACTTTAATTCATTGCTACTTAATTAAAAAATTAACATTTATTTAAGAAGTTAACTGATTTTAACTATTTTTAGCTAATAATAAACTAAAAACTTTTCTTATGTCTAAACAAAAACTCTTTGTTATTTGTTTTTTATTTCTTGGTTTACAAGTAATAAATGCTCAAATACAAATAAAAGGAACTGTAAAGGGTGTTAATAACGAACCTTTACCAGGAGCTAACATTCTAGAAAAAGGAACAACCAATGGAACATCTAGTGATTTCAATGGAGAGTTTTCTCTAAGTGCTGATCCTAACGGAACCCTAATCATAAGTTTTTCAGGTTTTGAAACACAGGAAATCCCTATCAATGGAAAAACTAGCTTTGATATTGTTTTGAAAGAAGGGTTAGAACTAGACGAAGTTATTATTGTTGGATCTAGAAATACAAGAAGAACAGCTGTAGATACTCCTGTACCAGTTGATGTTATTGACGTAGGTGATTTGGCAACTAAAAATGGTAAGGTAGAAGTCAATGATATTTTACAATATGCTGCACCTTCGTTTAACGCTACAAAACAATCGGGTTCTGATGGTGCTGATCATATCGTACCAGCTTCTTTACGTGGTTTAGGTCCTGATCAAACTTTAGTCCTTATCAACGGTAAAAGGCGTCATCAATCTTCGTTAGTTAATATTTTTGGTACGCGTGGACGTGGAAATTCTGGAACAGATTTAAACGCAATTCCTTCCGCAGCTATTAAAAGAATAGAAGTTTTAAGAGATGGAGCTTCTGCCCAATATGGTTCTGATGCCATTGCTGGGGTAATCAACATTGTTTTAAAAGATAATACAGATGGAGTTTCAGGAAGTTTAGGGTATGGAGCTTACAGTACTGCAATTGGTGATGGTTGGGCTGAAGCTACTGGTGAAACTTTATATAATGTAGAAGGAAAAAATAGATTGGATGGTGAAAATAAAAGTTTTGATGGTGGTACTTTTAAGCTAGATTTAAACTACGGAGCAAAGTTGAATGATAAAGGAGGTTTTGTAAACTTTACAACTGAGTTATTATCAAAAGAAAGAACGTTAAGACCAGGGTTTTCTTGGCGAAAAGGATATGGTAGCGCAGGTATTGACGGATTCAATTTTATGGTAAATGCTAGTTTACCAATTAATGATAACACGGAAGTATATGCTTTTGGGGGAAGAAATTATAGAGATACCGATGCTTATGCTTTTTCAAGAGATAGTTATGCAGATGGCGATAACCGAAGTGTTCCTAGTATACATCCTAATGGGTTTACTCCAAGAATTACTTCTAACATTACAGATATTTCAGTATCAGCCGGAATTAAGCATAAATTAAATAATGGTTGGGAAGTTGATTTTAACAATACTTACGGAGAAAACAAGTTCCATTATTTTATAAAAGATTCTAATAACGCTTCGATGAAAGATGCCTCTCCTACTGATTTTAATGCAGGTGGACATAGTTTATCACAAAATACCACAGGACTGGATTTCTCTAAATATTTAGAAGATTTAATGAGTGGAGTTAACTTAGCTTTTGGATTGGAGTATAGAACAGAAAACTTTATCATTTTTTCAGGTGAAGCTGCCTCATACGGATTATATGATGATAACGGAGTTTTAATGGCGAATCCTGCGGTACAACCCGTAGCTGTAGATGGCAATGGAGAAGAACTAGTAGGAGGCTCTCAAGGATTTCCAGGTTATGGACCAGATAATGAAGTAGATCGTTCTAGAAGTAATGTGGGTATCTATTTTGATTCTGAATTTAATTTCACTGAAAAGTTTTTAGTTGGTGCAGCTCTCCGTTTTGAAGATTATAGCGATTTTGGAAGTACTTTTAACTTTAAGTTAGCTTCAAGGTTTAAAGCAAATGACAATTTAACCTTAAGAGGTTCTATTTCTTCAGGTTTTAGAGCCCCATCATTAGCTCAATTATATTACAATTTAAAATTCACCAATATTGTAAACGGAGAATCACTTCCTTCATTATTGTCTGCTAACAATAGTACTGTAACTAAAGCTTTTGGTATCGAGCAATTAAAAGAAGAAACTGCTTTTAATGCTAGTTTAGGTTTTACTTATAAGATAGGCGGATTTACAGCAACGATTGATGCGTATTCAATTACAGTTGATGATCGTATTATTTTAACGGATAATTTTGATGCTTCTGGACTAAATTTAGGAGTTGATGCTGCCCAGTTCTTTGCCAATGGAGTGGACACGAAAACCCAAGGGATAGATATTGTTTTAAACTATAAAAGAACCTTTGATGA
Organism: Bacteroidia bacterium; assembly: GCA_030426105.1. GTDB lineage: Bacteria > Bacteroidota > Bacteroidia > Flavobacteriales_D > Parvicellaceae > S010-51. Next base: position 2,459 of record JAUHZI010000246.1, read on the forward strand.
ACACAGAGTTAATGTAGGTTTAGTAGGAAACTTTAACGATACTGAAATTGAAAAAATCAAAAATGGTAACCTGAATAAATTTACGTTCTTTAGCCCGTTTTCTGAAGCTTATTTAAAAGCAGCCGCTCCAGATCATAAATTTGGATTAAATTTAGATTATGGATACAAAAAGTTAGATGTAGCTTTAAATTTCACTAAGTTTAGTGAGGTACAATTACAAGATTTTCAATGGGTAGACTCACCTGCAACTACACAGGCAGAAGCAGATGCATTATTTCCAGTAGCAACTGATGTTTATAAGAGTAAAATTACAACCGATTTAAGTTTAAGCTATGCTTTTACAGATAAAATTACTTTTACACTTGGAGGTAACAACATTTTTAATCTGTACCCTACTCCACAATTTGATGCATGGACAGATCAAGGAGGATTAGCAGATTCTGTACAAATGGGGTCAGACGGAGCTTATTTCTTTACTAGATTAGGTTTTAAACTTTAAAACAGAACATATACAAAACAAAAAATCCCGATAATATTCTCGGGATTTTTTGTTTTTATCTTAATTCTAAAGGTCTAACCTCTTAGATTATTCGTTATGCATAAAACGTTGTTTCGCTAATAGCTCCTCCTCTGTTTCAACATTATCTTCATCAGGAACACAACAATCTACAGGGCAAACTGCCGC
>JAUHZI010000247.1 GCA_030426105.1 Bacteroidia bacterium
TTTACATCGTATCAGCTTATCCATTCTTTGCATTAGCATTCAGTCTCGTTATAGTGCCCATTTGTCAATTAGCAATTGAAAAATTGGAAAATAACCTTAAAGTTAGCAATATAGTTAAAGGAGTAAGTATCGTATTATTAGTTATAAGTTTTACGATAACTGCTTTTCAGTTTAATCGTATTGGAAGAGACCAGGAAATGATTACTGATGTTAAAAAAATAAGTGAATATATTCCTGCAAAAAGCATTATCACAATTCCCCTATCACTATCTCAAGATTGGTCTTTAAGAGGTTATTTTGCAAGGTATCATTCTGTTAGTTTGACATTTGATGATGAATTAGGTGAAAACTATTATTTATCAAGGCAAAAGGAAGAACTAGAAAACTTTGAGTTACTAGAAGAAGTAAAGTTAAATCGTTATTATTTATATAAGAAAAAATAATAGTGAGTAATTAGAGAGGTGTTGAAATTTTATTAATAATTAAGGAGGTTTTTCTAACTGATTTTAAGACCTGTATCAAAAGGTACAGGTAAATCATTATAGGGCATTTTACATTTGTAAATAATCAATTATTAACAAATTTCATATCTAAAATGATTAAGAGTAAACATTTATTTATTACACCAATATTATTACTAATGTTTAATATCGGTTGTAAGAGTGCGCAAAAAGAAGAGGTAGTAGCTGAAGTACTAAAAGCTAGCCAAACATGGATTTCTAATTTCAATAATGGAAACATAGAAGAAATAGAAAATGCTTATACAAGAGATGCGGTTATGGAGGCTAAACCATACGGAACTTATAAAGGCCAAGAGGCTATTATCCAGTTCTGGGAACCTTTTATTCAGTCTGGGGCTTCAAATCTGAAATATACTAATGTAAAAGTAAAGGTTATTAATTCGACAAAAGCCATTGTTTCAGCAGACTGGAGTATGAATGTAGGAAAAGGTGTTGTAATCAATGAAACATGGGAAAAGATCAAAGAGGAGTGGAAGCTAACTAAAGATTCTTTTGAGGTTAATAGAGAGTTGAAAGCAAATAAACATAAAGCGACTTATGTCTTGGTACATTCTGCTTGGTTAGGAGGCTGGCAATGGGGGAATGTAGCAGAGGTTTTAAAACAAAATGGGCATGAAGTATTTTCTCCCAATTTGCCAGGTCACGGAGATGATCATACACCTTCTGAATTAATTACTATGGAGAGTTATGTGAATACTATTATTAATATTTTAGATAACCAAGAAGAGCCAGTTATTTTGGTTGGCCATAGTTTTAATGGTATTACTGTTAGCAGAGTTGCAGAATTAAGACCCAATAAAGTTGAAAAATTAGTTTACTTAACGGCATTTCTGCTTCCAAATGGAGGTTCTTTTTTCAAAGCTGTAAAAGGAGTTGAGGGCTCTTTGGCTGTAGAAAACTTTTATTTATCTGAAGATCAAAAATATGGTTTAGTTAAGGAAGAGGAAATACAAAATGCTTTTGCACATGATATTTCAGAAGAAGCATTTAATAATGCTAAACCATATATTGTTCCTGAACCAATAGCACCATTAATGTACGAGTTGGAAATTACAGAAGAAAACTTCGGAAAAATACCTAAATACTATATTGAATGTACAGAAGATAGAGCTATTCCGATTAATGTACAACGAGCAATGTATGAAGGGAAAGTAGAGAAATCGTATACACTGCATTCAAGTCATACACCAAATTTTTCGCAGCCCAAAAAACTTGCAAAAATTTTACTGAAAATAGGGAACGAAAAATAATCAACTTGAAAATAATTTTTCAAAGCTCAAGTCGTTTGGTTTGAGCTTTGTTTTTTAGGGATGGCTTTTAATAAAAGTGTTTAGTAGATGTATTGTTACTTTTTCTCAAAGGGTTCCAATTTTTTAAAGGCTCAAAATGATATACTAAATGAGTCGTTAATATAGCTATACCAGCACCGAGCAACACATCAGAAACCCAATGTCTATTATTCAAGACTCTAAGCCCTCCTGTAGCACTCGCAAAAACAAAGCCTGAGGCTGCATAAATAGGGTGGTATGCCTTGTATTCATAAAATAGAGTAGTAGCTGAAGAAAACGCCATTGATGTATGACCAGAAGGGAGTGCAAAAGGTGTATTGTCGGGTCGAGCAACCAATGTAGTCCGCTTTAGGGTATGCGTTATGATAGAAGTAAATAATTGTGAAAAAAAGAGTTGTTTACTTTGATTAAAATAGTTGTTTTTACTTTTTAACCCCATTACTTTTCCTAAGTACATTTGTCCAATAGGAACAAAAGGTAAATAATCATCTAAATGTGTCTGAGAGTTGGGATAACGGGTTAAAATTTTGTGTTGAAGATTGAAGCGACTCCATTCACCAGAAGTCGAATGAATAAATAATCCACTACCAATGAGTACACTAGGTGTAATATAGGGTCTAATACTTTTTTTCGTAACTGAGCTTGAGTCATTTTGTCCAATCAAGCTACTTACGAAAGCTAAGAAAATAAATATAGGAATAAAGCGCTTCATTATTTTAATCCTTTAAAAACAAAATAGTATTCAACTCCACTACCTTGATTGGTGTTGATTGAGTATTCACCATCAAGTTGTTCCGAAAAAGTTTCTATAAGGATTGTTCCAAAATTTTCATTTTGAATATCATCAAATCCACTCCCATTATCTTTATAGGTAATCGTAGTTTTACTATCAGATTCTTTGTGAATTAGAATTGTAATTTTCCCTTCAGAATTTTCTTTAAATGCGTGTTTTATCGAGTTGGTAATCAGTTCGTTAAATATTAGCGCTAATGGGACTAAGCTATCTAGACTAAAATTGTAAATATTCGATTGAATGTCAATATTAATATGAGATTTAAAAGAGTAAGTTCTTATAATATCTTTAATTAAAGAATCCAAGTAGTTTTTTATATCCACATTGGATAAATCATCAGTTTGATACATTTTTTCGTGTATCAAAGCCATAGAAGAAACACGATTAATAGCTTCTTTAAATTGGGTAACCATTTCTTCATTATCCAATTGACTAGATTGTAACCTTAGCAAACTAGAGACAATTTGAAGGTTGTTTTTAACCCTATGATGAATCTCCTGAAGCATAACAATTTTTTCATCTCGTTGTT
>JAUHZI010000248.1 GCA_030426105.1 Bacteroidia bacterium
GCATTTTTATCTTTTTTCTTCATTTTTTTTCGCTCATCTTTTTCGAAGTAATTTTTAGCACTTTCGTTATAAATTAAATGAAGCTTGTCTCCATCAACTTGTAGGACATAAGAAGAAAGATATCCTCCATCATTAGTACTGTGTTGATTCTTTTCAACTTTGGTTACCCACTCTATTTTACCATTGGAAGTGATATTGATTACAATAATGTCATTATAATGATAGTGGTAAACATACCTAGTTGTGGTATTACCATTAGAATCTGTAGAGGTATAAGTAGATACTGTAACGAAAAATTGCTCAGCTAATAATACAGCACCACCATCTTCTCTTAAGATAAAGTCACTTAAGTCATATTCATACATTTCGATGGCCCTATCTTTTTTTAGTTCTTTTTTCTTCGCTTTAGCTATAGCTTTGTCAGACCAGCCTTGCGTGATAAAATCTTCTTCAAACTCTTTGATGCTATTGTTTTTAATTTTTCGACTCTCAAAGTCAATAGTCATGTAGAATGCTCCTTTTATGCTATAGACTCCGTTTTTGGAATAAAGACCTGAACAAATTAAATCACCATTTTTAGCAATTTTGTATGCAATATCCGTGATAAATTTATCTTCTAAGTTAATTTCATAGTCTTTTATCTTTTTTCCATGATCAAGGTAGGTGAGTATATGATATTTATAATTAGGTTTTCCCTTGATACGGTCTTTCTTATTTTCCTTAAACTCTTGCCCTAATATGTATACGTCACCATTGTTATTAACTTGGTAGTCTTCAATTGTAAAAAACTGTTCGGTAAATGGTAATTCAATATCTTTTTTCCAAAGTATATCTAAGTTGGTGTTTAAAACAGTAAACCCAAATTTTTCAGGGGCATTCTTTTGATAGGGTTTACCCAAGTAAATCAATAATGTTGATTCATCTTCAGAAACTTCAACCCCGAAAGACCCCTTAAAGCGTCCTTTTTCATATGGTAGTTGTTCAATTTCTTTCAGTTCACCAGCTTTTAAATTATTCTTATCAAATGCTCTACAATATAATTTATTGATTTTACTTTTTTTGTCGGGAAATGAGCTAAAGACATATATCCTATTGTTGATTAAATAGGACCCTTCGTATGTCATTTTATAGTTCCCATGATGTTTCATGTTAATTATAACTTTGTTGTTGAGTTTCATATCATTCCCAAAAACGTTGATTTCATACTGATATCCTTTTTTTAACGATTTGATCAAGAAATGGTTATTGGAATCTTTTCCAAGATATTTAATAAATTCTTCGCTGCTTTTGAACTTTAACTCTTCCCCCCACACAATATTGGCTTGTTGTGAAATAGGAAGCTGTGCAAAATATAGTAGAGTCGTAAGACAAAAGAAAGAAAGTAGTTTAATTTTGATCATTTAAGTATATTTTACACAAAGCTATAGATAAAAGATGAATTTATAATAACGAATGGTTTTTTACTTTCATTCGCATAAGTTATCTTTGCTGTTTTTTAGAAAGAATTTACGAAACACTATGAGTAACACAAACGTTAGGGTAAGATTTGCACCTAGTCCAACAGGTCCATTACATATTGGAGGCGTGAGAACGGCACTGTATAATTATTTATTTGCCAAAAAACATGGAGGAGATTTTCTGTTAAGAATAGAAGATACTGATCAAACTCGATTAGTGCCTGGAGCAGAGCAATATATATTAGAATCTCTAGCTTGGTGTGGAATTTCTCCAAATGAAGGACAGGGAGTGGGAGGAGATTTAGGCCCTTATAAGCAATCAGAAAGAAAAGAAGCAGGAATCTACAAAGACTATGCGTTTCAGTTAGTGGAAAGTGGCCATGCTTATTATGCTTTTGATACAGCTGATGAATTGGGAGCAATGCGTGAAATGGCTAAAAAAGCTAAAATGGCAAATTGGCAATACAATTCAATTACTCGTGGTTCCATGAAAAATTCTGTGAGCCTTTCTGCTGATGAGGTAGAAAAAAGATTAGCAAATGGTGAGCCATATACATTACGTCTTAAAATGCCTAGAAATGAAGAAGTTCGTTTCTATGATGAAATTAGAGGTTGGGTAATCGTTAACACGAATAATATGGATGATAAGGTTATCTATAAATCTGATGGTATGCCTACTTATCATTTAGCTAATATTGTGGATGATCACCTCATGGAAATTACACATGTAATTAGAGGTGAGGAGTGGTTACCTTCTGCACCATTACATGTTTTACTATATCGTTATTTAGGATGGGAAGATTCAATGCCAAAATTTGCACACTTACCATTGATTTTAAAGCCAGATGGGCATGGGAAGTTAAGTAAAAGGGATGGTGATCGATTAGGTTTTCCAGTGTTTCCATTAGAGTGGAATGACCCTACATCTGGTGATACATCTTCTGGGTACCGTGAAAACGGATATCTTCCTGATGCTTTTGTTAATATGTTAGCATTTTTAGGTTGGAACCCTGGTACACCTCAAGAGCTTTTTTCGTTAAATGAATTAACTGAAGCTTTTACATTGGAGCGTGTAGGAAAAAGTGGTTCTAAATTTGATCCTGATAAAACAAAGTGGTTTAACCAACAGTATTTAAGAGCAAAATCAAATGCTGAATTAGCAGAGTTGTTGATCCCTATTTTGGAAGATGAAAAAATAGAAGTTTGCAAAGAGTATGTAGAGCAAGTTTGTGAGTTGATGAAAGAACGTGCAACTTTTGTTAAAGATATGTTAGATGAAGGACGATACTTTTTTGAAGATGTTAAGGAGTATGATCCAAAAACGGTAAAGAAGAAGTGGAAAGAAGATACCGCTTCTATTATGAAAGAGCTTTTAGTTGAGCTAAAGTCAATAGAGTCGTTTACAACAGAGAATATTGAAGCTAAATTTCAAGCCTATTTAGAGAAGAATGAATATGGATTTGGTAAAGTAGGTCCAGGGTTTAGACTTTTAGTTACTGGCAAAGGAATGGGGCCTTCGATGTTCCATATTTGCTCGGTTTTAGGGAAAGAATATGTTATCCCAAGAATAGAACAGGGAATAGAAAAGGTCGAAGCTTTGAAAGCTGCTTCTGTATAGTTTTAAAATGATACTGAAATAAAAAAACTAAAAAGCCATTATATCTGATATAA
>JAUHZI010000249.1 GCA_030426105.1 Bacteroidia bacterium
TCCATTAGATGATTTGGTCTTTTTAAATCCAGCCAATACATCTGAGATACTATCTTTTGTCGTTTGATATTTTCGAGCAACAGAGATTCCCCAACCATCGTCCCATACAGACATTGCCATTGGAACTTCTAAAACACCTGCAGCATTAATCGTTTCCCAAAACAACCCTTCAGATGTACTTGCATCTCCAATTGTTCCAAAAGCAACCTCATTTCCTTTGTTAGAGAAGTTAGAGAAATCCGCTAATAAAGGATTGTTGCGATACACTTTAGATGCTAATGCTAATCCAAGTAGACGAGGCATTTGCCCTGCAGTAGGAGAAATATCTGCACTAGAGTTTTTCTGAGCCATTAGATTTTTCCAGTTCCCTTTTTCATCTAGGCTTCGAGTTGCAAAATGACCTCCCATTTGACGACCGCCAGAAATTGGTTCTAATTCGATATTAGTGTGTGCATATAAACCAGCGAAATATTGTTGAATAGTTAAGGCGTCAATAGCCATCATAAAAGTCTGATCTCTATAATAACCAGATCTAAAGTCTCCATTTTGAAATTGCTTAGCCATGGCTAATTGAGCAACTTCTTTACCATCTCCAAAAATACCAAATTTAGCCTTTCCCGTAAGTACTTCTTTTCTCCCAAGAAGAGACATCTCCCTACTGATACAAGCTAATGTATAATCTTCGATAACTTCTTTTTTAAACGCTTCAAATTCTATTTTCTCTGCTTTATTACTCATTTTAATTTGTGTGTGTTGCTTTTCCGCGAATATAAGAAAAACAAAGTTATTGAGCAATGAAATTCTATGGTAGAATTATGAACTTCGACAAGAAATTGACAATTGTTGAGCATAAAAAAAAGGACCTATATCGAATTGTTCAATATAGGTCAGGATGAATAGTATTTATAAGGTTATGCTTTATAAAAGATATATCGTGTGATATAAATTCCTTTACCATCTTTTTCACCAGCATCTGATTCAACACCTGAATTCACAAATTTTAATGTCCAACCTTGTGTTGCTAATTCATTAATCTTTGACATGATAATAGCATCATTGGAGGCAATATTATAAAACTGTAGTCCAGTTACACTATATAAGTTCAATAATTTAGTTTCGTTCAAATTACCAACTTTAGCGTCTGCTCTTTTTACTTTATCATCACTTTTCTTACCATCAACACGTGTCATTGTTAATGCATTATGGTCTTTTTGTTCTGTCACTTCAATCATACGTGATCTTCCTAATCCTCCAGGAATGATAGATTCGACTACTGTAATAATTTTATATTCCTGTGAGAATATACTTTGACTCCCAATTAGAAGCCCAATAAACATCATTTTTTTTAACATATTCAATTGTTTTATTTTTTTACAATGCTAGTTGGAATTGTAAAAAGACGATTGGACAGTATGGGGATAAGCTTTGTCAAAACTTTTTTGTCTTGAAGTTGTCTTGTTGTTCGAAGTGGGAAGCGTTGATTTTCTTAGAGCAGTCGTTTAAAAAGTTTTTACGGGACAGTTTTAAGACAATGGACTAGGATTGAATCAATGTACTATATTTGTCGCTTCAAGTTTTAGAGACATTAGTATTTCATTTATAGTTTTGTTTGCTATGAAATTTATAAAAATAGTATTGTTGTATTCGCTATTGTTATTGGTCAATAATGGTGTTGCAAATCAAATTGATCTTGATAGTTTATTTCATCAGTATCAACATGTAGATGGGCTTAATCGTGTGGCGCATTATGATAGTATTATAAACTATTATTCTGAACAATTTGAAACAGAAGATTCAGGCTTTACTTATCGTTTACTGAAAGGATGTCTATTAATTGATAATTATGCTTATGATGAAGCTTATGCAGTATTATCTGAATTGGAAAAAGATGTAGAGGGAATTAATTTTAATAAAAAAAACACCCTTTATTATAACCTTTATAAGTCATCAAAATATTTAGGTTATTCGAACCATTTAAAAACCTATTTAGATAAAGCATATCATAATGCTATTTTAATAGAAGATTCAAGTTGTATTTTTGCAGTTCTATATGAACAAGCTGAGCAGCATATCTTAAAAAGAGAAGTTGAAGATGCTTTTATAAAAATAGATTCTTTAGCGCTATACGCTTATAATCTTCCATTTCAATCGATGCATTATTCAATAAAAGCATCCGTTTTTAATGCAATAAGTATGTATGATTCTTCTCTTTTTTATTATTACAAAGGGGTAGATGTTGCGACTGCTATGAAAGACACGTTTTCTATGATACAGATGCAAACCACGTTGTCTTTTTTTCTTAACTCTACTGGAAAAGACCAAAAGTCTAGAGCTTTGGCTTATAAGACATTGGATTTGTCAAAGCAGTACCACGAACTTCTCTTGGAAAATATTTATGAGATAATCGGAAAGTCTTATGAACAATCTAATATTCTAGATTCAGCATCTCATTATTTATTAAAAGCGTTGTCTATAGCCAAACCCAAAGACGATTTTAAGACGTTGATTCGGTTGTATGAAAATTTAGGATATTTATACCAGAAACAGAACAATTATGAGTTATCAATTTATTATTTTAAAAGTTGTATAGAACAAATAAAAAATAAGCAACCGACTAACAAAGCATTATTCTATACTTCTGTTTATGATGGAATTGGGTATTCATATTATCTTCAAGGAAACTATCAGGATTCCGAAATCTATCTAACTAAGGCTTATGAATATGATAATCGGTTTTCTATAAGAAAGGATATTTTATACCACCTCTACCTCCTTAGGAAAAGGCAAATGAAGTTTAAGGAAGCGATAACTATCATGGATAAATATATTGTGGTTAGGGATAGCATGGATCAAATTAGTGCCAATGATAAAATAAGAGATGCTGAATTAACTGCTGCTTATAATTCTATGAACAATAAAAAAAAGCATCTTGAAATAGCTCTTTAACTTCATGGACATCAAAATCTGTTCCAGCATCCGGACGCATGCTAAAATCATTGATCCAAATGTTTTCGTTATTCTTTAAAGTTACTTGGTAAGGTTTTTCATTAATGACCTTTAACCCCAAATTTTCCAACAAGGGTATAATTTCTGATAGTGGAATAGGGAAGCTGGGCTGAAAAATTCT
>JAUHZI010000082.1 GCA_030426105.1 Bacteroidia bacterium
TAAACGTTTTACCATAACTTCTAAATGCCAAGGTACAATTCCATAGGCTTTCAAGGTGTCTTCACCAAACTTTTCAACTGCATCTTCCCATTTTCTTGGAACAACTAAGAACGGATCTTCTCCTGGTTTTACATAGTGGTCGATATCAATATAATGTCGTTCTGCTTCTCCTTTTGCTGCATACCTTCTTTTATCTGGATCAACAGCGTGTTCAGTAACGTATTCAATATTTTTCTTATAAAAACTAAATAACTCGGGAGGTAAACTAAAGGTAGCCATACGATTGATTCGTTTATGACCATAAAATCCCCATGTACTAGTACATACATGTTTAGTAGGTTTGGGAAGAGGTTTAAAGCTAATAAGCAAAAGAGAGATGATGCTTAAAAATGCTAGCCCTTTGGTGTATTTCATTCGTTAGTTTTTATGATTTCAATGCCTGTTTTTTTGGCTGATGTAGCTAAAATACGAAAAAACAATGAAAAAATCGGAAGCAAGTTGTTAACTGTTTATTAAATCCATCAAAATAAAAAATTCAAACTGATATACTATAAAACCAATAAAATCGTTTCTTTGTGAACAGGAATTATAAAATCGAATGAAAAAAGGGATCCTCATATTATTAGTTTCTTTTTGGTCGGTGATAGCGCTGGCTCAACAGGTTCAGATGATGAACTTGCGAAATTTTGATAAAAGAGCATTTCACTTCGGTTTTGCACTGGGATATAATTCGAGTGATTTTTATCTAGATAGAGATGTATTAGAAGATTTTGAAAGAGACTCTTTATTGGTTTTAGATGTGGAAAGAAGACCAGGATTTAATCTAGGAATTGTTTCTTCTTTAGATGTTTCTCCAACATTTAAAATTCGTTTTTTACCAACCCTATCCTTTCAAGAACGAAATTTAGCCTATACTTATGCATACCAAGGGGATTCATCTGTTCAATGGAATAAAAAAGTGGAGTCTACCTTTTTGGATTTTCCTTTAGTGATGAAATTTAGAACTGAGCGAATTAAAAATTTTGCCGCTTATTGTTTAGCTGGTGGTCGATTTGGACTCGATATGGCTTCTAATAAAGATGTGAAGAATTCTACAGCATCATTAAAAGATCAAATTGTTAAAATTACCAAACCAGATTATGGTTTTGAAGTTGGAGGTGGAATAGACTTGTTTTTAGAATACTTCAAATTTGGGATTGAGTTAAAGCTCTCTACAGGGTTAAAGAATGTATTGATCCAGGAAAATACCCAATTCTCTACTCCAATTGATCGTTTACGGACAAAAATGTGGACCCTTTCATTTACATTTGAAGGATAGGAATGAGAGCTTATTATACATCCATAGATTTTTTAAGGGGAATAGCAGCTTTATTGGTTGCTTTTTTTCATTTTACACATCACCATAGTATTCATGGAACTTTATTGGATGAAAATGATTGGGTATATAAGTTAGGACATTTCGGACAGTATGGAGTGCACTTATTTTTTGTGATTTCTGGATTCGTAATTCCTTATTCGATGGTTAAGCATAATTATTCGATTAGAAAAATAGGGAAGTTTTTATTAAAAAGAGTGACTAGAATTGAACCTCCATATTTAATGTCAATATTGTGGGTGTTATTATCTGGAATAGGCTTTGCCATATACCTAGGAAACGATATTGTACTGGAATGGAAAAGAATAGCTTTGCATATAGGATATTTGATTCCGTTTTCTGAAGAACATTGGTTTAATGATGTCTACTGGACACTAGCAATAGAGTTTCAATATTATATCCTGATAGCATTGACCTTTCCTTTGTTTTTTCATCGAAAACAATTCATTAGAACAGTTGCTTTGGGAATAATGGCTCTGTTTCCTTTTATAGGAGGTGATGGCTTCTTGATGGCTTATACACCTATTTTTGGTTTAGGAATTGTTGGAGCTTTAGTTCAATTAAATAAAATTACGCGTTCATCTTTCTTCTTTTGGGTTGCGGTTTTCTTTGGTGCAATTCTATTTTTTAAAGGAGGGATTATTGCAGGGATAACCTTGGTCACTCTCTTTGTAATTGTAGGAATGCATATTAAAACTAAAGGCTCTGATTTTCTAGGGAAAATTTCATACTCTGTTTATTTAACACATGGTGAGTTGGGGGGTAAATTTATTTACTTTTTACTTCCATTTTGCCCCGCATCATCAATTCAAAGTTATTTATTGCTTATTGGTGCAATCTTATTTTCTATCTTTGGAGCATGGATTTTTTATTTAGTGATAGAAGCTCCATCTAAACGTTTAGCATCGAAAATAAAATTGTAAGAGTTGTAATGCAAGAACTACAAATAAGAGTATTACCCAAGGAGGCAGCAGATGAAGTAGTCTTAAAGCAAAAAGTAGCGCATGAATTAGGAATCAAGCCTTCAGAAATTCAGCATATAGAATTGCTAAAACGCTCTATTGATGCTCGTAAATTCCCAGTTTTTTATCAGTTAAAATTAGGAGTTTATATCCAAGAAAAATTTGAACCAGTTGTTTTTGATAATGCATATAAGAATGTAGCAGATGCGGATACAGTTGTTCACATTATTGGAAGCGGTCCAGCAGGATTATTTGCCGCTTTGGAGGCCTTAAAAATAGGGGTTAAACCGATTGTTTTTGAACGTGGTAAAGATGTAAAGACAAGGAGAAGAGATTTAGCTGCTATTAATAAGGAGGGGAAAGTCAATACTGAATCGAATTATTGTTACGGAGAAGGGGGAGCAGGAACCTATTCGGATGGAAAATTATATACGCGTTCTAAGAAGCGTGGAAGTGTTCAAGAAGTTCTAAAAACACTAGTGATTCATGGAGCTCCTCAGACTATAATGGTGGATGCTCACCCACATATTGGAACGAATAAATTACCTAAGTTAATTGAAGATATTCGCGAAACAATTATAGCTAAAGGTGGTGAAGTACATTTCGGAAGTAAAATGACAGATCTTCACCTTGAGGGAAAGCGTTTAAAAGGGATAACGATTAATGAAAAAGATTTTATTGAGGTAGAGCATTTAATCCTAGCAACTGGGCATTCTGCAAGAGATATTTACCATTTACTCAATGATAAAAATATAGAGTTAGAGTTTAAGTCATTTGCTTTAGGTGTTCGTATAGAGCATTCACAGGAATTGATTGATCAAATACAGTATAAGACTAAAGATCGAGGAGAATTTTTACCACCAGCTTCGTATAGTTTGGTGAGTCAGGTCAAAGATCGAGGTGTTTATTCATTCTGTATGTGTCCTGGTGGAATTATTGCTCCATGTGCAACAGGTGATGAGGAAGTTGTTACCAATGGATGGTCGCCAAGTAAACGAAATAATCCCTATTCAAATTCAGGAATTGTTACAGAAGTACGCTTAGAGGATATTCCAACTTTTCATAAGTATGGTGCTTTGGCAGGGATGTATTTTCAAAAAAGTGTAGAGAAAAGAGCTTGGGAATTGGCAGGGAAAACGCAACAGGTGCCAGCTCAACGCCTTCTTGATTTTATAAAAAGACGGAAGTCAAAGGATCTTCCGAAAACTTCGTATCACCCTGGGATTGTGTCTGTTGAGTTGGATAAAGTTTTTCCTCCATTTATTACGAGAGCGCTTAGAGATGGTTTACAAGATTTTGGAAAAAAAATGAAGGGATATGTCACCAATGAAGCTGTTCTTCACGCAACAGAATCACGAACATCTTCGCCTGTCCGAATACCTCGAGATAAAGACAGTTTACAGCATCCAAAGGTCCTAGGTTTGTATCCATGTGGAGAAGGTGCTGGATATGCAGGGGGAATTGTCTCAGCTGCAATAGATGGAATTAAAGTAATGCAACAAATAAAAGGAGTTAAGGAAATCTGATGGCGTATTTAGTTTTTGGTTTATACTTTCTCTTTTTGCTGTTTATCTTTCTGTATAGTGTAGTGGCATTTTACCTTACGATTCTTTATTTGAGAAGTAAGGCAAAACCTAAAAAACAAGGGAACCTCTCTATTTTGCTGGAAAACAATTATCCTAATGTCACAGTACAATTGCCTGTTTACAATGAAATGTATGTCGTAGAGCGTTTGATAGATGCTGTATGTCAGTTAAATTATCCTTCAGATAAATTGGAAATACAGGTATTAGATGATTCTGATGATGAAACAGTTGTAATTATCGCAAATAAAGTAGCGGAGTGGCAAACCAAAGGTGTTGATATCCAGTACATCAGGAGAGCGGATAGAAAAGGTTTTAAGGCTGGAGCTTTAGATTTTGGATTAAAACAATGTAAAGGAGAGTTTATAGCAATTTTTGATGCTGATTTTGTGCCACAACCTGACTTTTTGATGAAGACCATTTTTCCTTTTGTGAAAAATGAAAAGATCGGAGTCGTACAGACCCGTTGGGGACATTTGAATCAAAATTATTCTTTGTTGACTCGCTTGCAAGCTTTTGCCTTGAATGCACATTTTAGAGTAGAACAAGTCGGAAGGAATAAAGGAAAGCACTTTATCAATTTTAACGGAACGGCTGGTATTTGGCGTAAAAAATGTATTGAAGATGCAGGAGGTTGGTCAGCTGATACGCTTACAGAAGATTTGGATTTAAGTTATCGAGCGCAGTTAAAAGGCTGGGTTTTTAAATATATTGAAAAAGTTGTCGTTCCTGCTGAGTTGCCAATTGATATGGCAGGACTAAAAAACCAACAATTTAGATGGTCTAAAGGAGCTGCTGAATGTACTAGAAAGAACTTAGGAAAAGTCTTAAAGAGTCCTCGTTTAAGTTTATGGACAAAGTTTACAGCCATTTTTCACTTGATGAATAGTTCTGTTTACATCGTTATCGCTGGATTGATAGCATTGAGCGTTCCACTGGTTAAAATAGGGATGGAGAACCCAGTATATGTGAACTATTATCAATATTTTGGAATCTTCTTAATCAATACTTTTTTTCTAGGTTTTATGTACTTTATCGCTACTAAAAATGAGCACAAAAATACGTTTGTCGAATTCCTAAAGTTTATAATTTTCTTCCCAGTTTTTTTAACAACAATGTTGGGCTTAACAACCTATAATTTTATTGCTGTTCTTGAAGGGTATTTGGGAATCAAATCTCCGTTTGTAAGAACGCCAAAGTATAATCTAAAGTCAGCCGAGAAGTGGTCAATTAAGCAGTATGCTAAAACTTTTATTTCCCCATTGTTATTGATAGATTTAGGTGTGATTGTTTATGCACTCTATGGTATCATGCTTTCTTACCAATCAGATAACTGGAGTATGCTTTTATTTTTAGCGATGGTTGTTTGCGGTTTTTCTTATACCTTGCTATTGTCTTTAAAGCATTCTTTTCGATAAAAAAATGATATGAGAGGTGCAGAAATTTTAAAATAAGTTGATTTTGAAAAATAAACTTTCTAAAGACTTGATTGAAAAAAATAATTCAAACCAATTGTAAGGTAAAAACAGAAAAAACAACGAATAAATACCAATGCACAAAATCTTACAAAATAAAGGACTAGTTATTTGGGGAGCAATCTTCTCTTTATTGGTAGTCTACCTAGGGTATGCCGTTACCCGAGATATGGAGTGGGCATTAATCGGAAGTTTTGGAGGACTTTTTATTTTATATAGTTTATGGTTTATCCCAGCTATTAAAACGCGATTATTTGGAAACAAGTGGTCTGTAAAGAAAATGATTGTTTTCGCAATTGTTGTAAGAGGATTTCTTTTTTTTACAACCCCTAATTTGTCTGATGATTACTTTCGTTTCGTATGGGATGGGAATATGATTGTTAATGGGGTTAACCCTTTTGAACATAAACCCAATGCTTTTGTTTTTCAGGACACTGAACATCACCAGTATTTGAAAGCAGAAATTTTAGAAGGCCAAACAAAGACTTTTCCTAGTGGAATGAACTCTAAAGACTATTATTCTGTTTATCCACCATTCAACCAATTGGTTTTTATGATTTCTAGCTGGTTAGCAGGAAATAATCTTCAACTCAATATCTATTTTTTAAGATTTTTTATACTCTTATTTGAAGTAGGTACACTATACCTATTGGTTGCTTTATTAAAGTTGTTTGACCTCCCAAAAGACAATGTATTTCTTTATGCGTTTAATCCGTTAGTCATTATTGAACTCACTCAGAATATTCACTTTGAAGGCGTAACCATCTTTTTTGTTTTATTAGCCATCTATTTGTTATTGAAAAATAGAACGATTTTAGCTGGGGGAGTTTATGCATTAGCGATAACAACAAAGTTAGTCCCGCTATTGTTTTTACCTTTGTTTTTATTGAAGGTCCCGTTTAAAAAATTAGTAGTGTTTTATTCGATTATTGGAGTTTCAGTTGTTGTACTATTTGTTCCGTTTTTAGGAATAGATTTGATAGAGACATTTGGTTCAAGTATTCGTTTATATTTCAAGACATTTGAGTTTAATGCATCGCTTTATTATGTGTTAAGAGAAATTGGATATTGGAATGTGGGGTATAATACCATTCACGTTATTGGGAAGTATACGCCTATGGTTGTTCTAGGAAGTGTTTTATTACTAATTGCATTTAATATCAAAAAGAAAAAAATAGTTCAGGTTTTCAAATTAATCGTATGGGCATTGTTAATTTATTATGCATTAGCCTCTATTGTTCATCCATGGTATACAATTTATTTATTAGCATTTGCAGTATTTACCAACTATCGTTTCCCAATTGTATGGTCAGGAACCATTATTTTGAGTTACACAGCTTATCGTGAAATAGGTGAAGTGAATGAAATCCCTTGGTTAGTGTCATTAGAATATCTCCTTGTTTTAGTAGCTGTTATTTGGGATTTGTATCGAACAAGAAAGTTAATTTAAAGGTGATATAAGAAACATTAAAGATGCACTAATTACATTTCTTTCATAACAACCTAATTAAACTGTCAGTTATACTAGCAAATAGAGACTCAGTAAAAAAAGAATTTGATTATGGTTTATGAAGGAAGTGCAGGAGAGTACTTAAATGTTGATGAAATCACAAGTAATCAAAATTGTCATATCCTTAAGGAAAAATTAGAAAGTGCTTTAACTTTATTGTGGTTCGAAAATGATGATTCAATCATTGAAATAGATAATGTTAGACATAGCTTTCAAAAAAATGAAGTTGTTTTCCTTACAGAGTTTCATCAGGTAGTTCCAATAGCTGTCTCAGAGGTGAAGATGATTCGGTTTAACCGAGCTTTTTATTGTATCATAGATCATGACAGTGAAGTCAGTTGTAAAGGGTTGCTGTTTTTTGGGGCGAATCAATTACCTGTAATACAACTAAATGGTGTCGAATTGGAAAAAATAGAGACGTTATGGAAGATGTTTTTACTGGAAATGCAATCGGTTGATAACCTACAATTAGAAATGTTGCAAATGATGCTAAAACGTTTTTTAATATTGTGTACGAGAATTTATAAAGCGAATCATCTTACCCAATTGCCTGAGAATAACAAAGTGGATCTTGTCCGAGAGTTTAATTTTTTGGTTGAGCAACATTTTAAAGAAAAACATACAGTTGTTGAATATGCCGATTTACTTCATAAATCTCCCAAAACAATTGCTAACCTGTTTAAAAAGTATGCGAATAAATCCCCTTTACAATATATCCAAGAACGAAGAATGTTAGAAGCCAGACGTTTGTTGAGGTTTACTGATTATACCATAAAAGAAGTAGCTTATGCTATTGGGTTTAAAGATATTCAAACATTTAGTCGTTTTTTTAAGAAAATGGAGGGGGTAGCGCCACGAGAATTTAAGGAAAAACGTACAGAGGGAAAAATGATCAACTCTTAGGGGAAAATAGCCAACAACTTAACCAGCTTTCCTGCTCATCTTTGTACTGTTAATTTAAAACAGTAGAAAAAATGGCAAAATTTAATGTTCCTAGCAGAGGAGAAGTATCTGCAAGCAATCAAACAATTTTTGATAACCTAGAAAAAGGATTAGGGTTTGTTCCTAATTTATATGCTTATTACGCAAAAAATGATACTGCGTTAGCCGATTATTTGGCTTTACAAAACAGAAAGTCAACCTTATCTGCCAAAGAGAGAGAAATCGTTAATTTGGTAGTTAGTGAATACAACGGTTGTCGTTATTGCCAATCAGCACATACATTAATTGGAAAGATGAATGGATTATCTGAAGACCAAGTATTGGAAGTACGTGGTGGAACTGCAACTTTCAATGAAAAACTTCATGCTTTAGCGGTTTTTACATTGTCGACAATCAGTAATAGGGGAAGAGCGACAGAAGAGGCGAAAAACTTATTTTTTGAAGCAGGATATACCGAAGCAAATATGATCGATGTAGTAATCGTAATAGGGGATAAGGTCATCAGCAACTTTATACATAATCTAGCAAGTTTCGAAATTGATTTTCCTCTAGCCCCAGCATTAGAATCAGTCAACGCATAATGAATAACACCAAAATAATAAAACTATGAAAAAAGGAATAGTATTAAGTATGATGATAGCTATGGGATGGCTATTGAATTCGATTGTTGCTCAAGATGTACCGACAATACATTTGGATCAAACTAAGGGAGAATTTACAATCCAAGCACTTACTTTAGAAGAAGGAACCTATATTTTTGATATCGAAAATATAAATGTAGATCACGAAGTAGGTTTTGTGATAGCTCCTAAAGGAATGACCGATGAAGCGCACCACATCAAAGCTGCTTACGTAAAAGAAATGGTAAAAAAAGGAAAGGTAGCTTCTTCCAATAAAGTAAAATTGACAAAAGGCGAATATGTGTATTTCTGTCCGTTAAATCCAACGGCCGAATATCCACTAACGGTTAGGTAAAGACTTCAATTTTTCATCATAATTGTTTGTTAATTTTAAACCAGAAAGGATTTTTCCTTTCTGGTTTTTTTATCTTTAACCTAATGAAAAAAAGAATTGTATTCGTTGGCTTGTTATTGGTGTTGTTGTTTATTAGCGCGACTCAATTAAGTATGGATAAAACCAGAGATACATCGCGTATCATTAGTCATGAAGTCAATTTATCTCAAACGACATTACAGTTCTTTCATAAAAACGATAAAGGTGTATTGTACAGCAATGCTAAAAACCTCCAAAAAGAGCTTCAACAGGATGGAAAAAAGTTGTTGTTTGCCATGAATGGAGGAATGTATTTGAAAGACCAATCACCGCAAGGTTTGTATATAGAGCATGGAAAAGTAATCAAGGGTATTGATCAAACTCAAGAAGCTTATGGTAATTTTTATATGCAGCCCAATGGCGTATTTTTAATAGAAAAGGGTAACAAAGCCAGAGTGGTTCCGACCAAGGAATTAAAATTGACCAAAGACATTCTTTATGCCACACAATCAGGCCCTATGTTGGTGATTGATGGAAAATTACATCCCAAATTCAATAAAGGTTCCAACAGTTTATTTGTTCGAAATGGAGTAGGGGTATTGCCCAATGGAAACCTATTGTTTGCCATCTCTAAAGAGCGCATTAATTTTTATGATTTTGCAAGTTATTTTAAGAATCAAGGTTGTAAAAACGCATTGTATTTAGACGGTTTTGTTTCTAGGATGTATTTACCTGCTAAAAAATGGGAGCAAATCGATGGAGGATTTGGTGTTATCATTGCTGAGATAAAGTAAGTTATTAACAATTTGAAACTTAGGGGGCAATATTCTCGTTACTAAACTACTGTTCATTTTTTAGTTGTGTTTTTATGAGAATATTTGCTTTTGCTTTGTTGTTTTTTTCGGTGTTGTTTATTTATGGACAAAAAAATGCTTTCCCTAGAGAAGAGGTTCATTTATCATTTGATTATTTTAAAAAGAACTTAAACGAAACTGTAAAAGCAGAAATCAATGCGGCTTGGGATGAATTAGAGCCTGGACATGAACTAGAGTTTCACTTATTGTCAAAAGAAGAGCGTAAAAAGTTATCCAAAGATCATCAGTTTAAGTTATCAGGATTTCGAGCAGATAGTGTGGCCACTTATTTACATCGTAAACGAATTGCTGCACGTTATACGAGTTTTAATATCGATTATTTTGATCATCTCACTAACGGGCAATGCGGAACAAACGCAAGTTATAAAGCTTTTACCAAGCGTAAAGGTGTAATTTCAACGATTGTAGAAAAAGATCCTTACTATCTGGATTATTATCCTCATAGTGAAAGTTCAACCATTTCTAATACATGTCATGAATATGAACTATACCCTGCTTATGGAGGAATTATTACAGGGAATCAAGGGACGTTGGTGAAGTTTCCGCCCAATTGTTTTAGAGGACATACCTTTAAAAGTTCAGATAAAGTAGAAGTGCTATTGTGTGAATATTATACCATCAATGATATTCTGTTTTCAGGATTAACCACTGCCAACTACGATCGAATTATAGAAACAGGAGGCATGGTCTTTATTGAAGTAAAATATAAAGACGAGGTACTGAGTTTGAAGTCGGATCAACCCATTCAAATTTTCTTCCCCAACAATTCAGATGAAGAGAAGAAGGGCATGCGTTCGTTTGATGGAAAGAAACGCAGTGGTTTAATCAATTGGGAATTGAATAAACAAGCTGAGAATCGCTATATCAAAGCAGGTGACAATGTTTTTGAAGAATCAGTAGAAAACCTGGAAGGTGATTTTGAAGGAGAATATGAAGGAGAAGAAGGGTATTATGCCGAAGTAGATGGCTATTTAATGAAAACCAATCAAATGGGCTTTATTAACTGTGACCGCTTTTATGATGTCAAACAGAAAGTCGATTTAATTGTAAAAGTAGAGGGGAAAACCCCTTATTCAACACGTATCATTTTTAAAGATATTAAATCCATTTTACCAGGTTACGCCTATTCTCCAGAGGATGATGTGAAGTTCTCTGATTTACCCAAAGGGGAAGTGGTATATGTATTGGCTTATAATATTTCCAAGGATAAGAAGTCGGGAAGTTTTGCTTACCAAAAGATTACATTAGGGGAACAAGGTCAAATAAGCTTATCACCAGAAACAATGAGTATTGCCAATTTACAGAACGAAATAGATGTTTTGTTTAATTAGTAGAAGCAGAAAAGTTGTGGAAGGAGGAAGAGGTTCCTTTTCGATATAAAAAAATGTTATTCCTAATTCGCTGTACATTGTAATAAAACATCGTCAGTTCAAGTGAATTTAGTGATTGAAATGAGCAAAATATGTATCGAGAACTATGACTAGGCGTTTTTTTACAGAATCTACTCGAAGCAACTATAATGTGAAAAATTAAGAAATTTTAGTAAATAATTTACTTAACTTTAGGGTCTTAAAACACACAAACTACACACGCAAGATGATACACGTAACGGAATGTCCAAGGGATGCCATGCAAGGGATAAAAGATTTTATTCCTACCGATTTAAAGGTTAAATACATCAATTCGATTTTAAAAGTAGGTTTTGATGTCGTAGATGTTGGAAGCTTTGTTTCCCCTAAGGCAATTCCTCAGATGCGTGATACGAAAGAGGTGCTTCAAAAAATTAATTTTAAGGGTTCAAGTTCTAAGCTATTGACGATTGTAGCCAATAAACGAGGAGCAGAAGATGCAGTACAATTTGATGAAGTAACCTATTTAGGTTTTCCGTTCTCGATTTCGGAGACGTTTCAACAACGTAATATCAACTCAACCATACAAGAATCGTTACAACGTTTAGAAGAAGTTCAAAATTTATGTGTCAAGCACAATAAGAAGATGATGACCTATTTCTCTATGGCATTTGGGAATCCTTATGGTGATGAGTGGAGTGCGCATATCGTAGCACATTGGGCAGAGCGTTTGATGCACGATTATGGGATTAAAAATTTAGCATTGTCTGATACTATAGGGGCTTCTAATCCCGAAACGATTACTATGTTGTTTAATAAGTTAGTGCCAGAGTTTCCTGAAGTAAATATAGGAGCGCATTTGCATACTACTCCAGATACCTGGGAAGAAAAGGTTGATGCAGCTGTTAAAAGTGGTTGTGTTCGTTTTGATGGGGCGATAAAAGGTTATGGAGGTTGTCCAATGGCAAAAGACGATTTAACAGGGAATATGCCTACTGAAAACATTTTAGCTTATTTGAATAAAAACAATATTGAGCATCACCTTGATGCAGAAGCTTTTCAAGAAGCCATGCATATATCCAACGAAATATTCTTACATTAGTAGCACGAATGAATTTCTTTAAACCAACATATCTTTTTATAGCTGGAGTAGCGATTTACTTGTTGTCCTTCTTTTTGCCTGTTTTACAAGTATCGTTAGGAGTAAAATTGGCAGGTTGGGAAGTGACTGCGTTACATTTTTCAGAGTTAGCATTTATTGATTCTATTCCTGCATATTTTGGTTTTTTATTTACCGCTTTAGTTAATTTTTGGGTTGTTGGTTTAATTGTAGGTTACTTCTTTGAACGCAATAACTTAAAGCTATTTAGCCTAGTTGCATTAGCTATAGCTTCTAGCTTTAGCTGGTTATTTCAGTTCGAACACAGCTCAGTTCTTTTATGGGGCTACTATACTTGGTTATTGAGTATTGTTTTGATTGTTATGGGGAGAGTTTTAAAAGCAAAATCCTAGTTTAAAAATCCTCCAATTCATTCTTTAATGCCTCAGCTTTTATAGGATGTATTTCTAATGAAATAGAATAATCTTCGTCATAAATGATCTCAGAACCAAAGTAGTAAGTATCTTCTTTTTTTGCAACAGCAACCACCCGAGTCATATAATTCGCTTCTTGACCTTTTTTTGTACAAATAAAAGTCTGTTTATCCACAAGGGATGCATTTAGCTTTATGTTGGGTTCAGGTATCAAAGTGAAGCATTCTATAGCATCGAATTCTGTTTCCGATTCAATAATTATTTTTATGTTTTTTGGGGTTCCAGTTGTGGTGTCTACTAAATTTCCACAGTTAAGCCATCCCAGTTCAGAAGTGCTAAATACAGTTTTAGTATATGCAGCAGTATTTTTTAGTTCACCTGTAGATAATAGTTGAAGTTTTTTATTAAATCTAATGTAATGCGCTCGTTCTTTTTCAAAGTTAATCATAGTCAAAGCTTTATTTGAAGGAACTCCCTTAGCGATTAAATTATCATAAGCATTGTTGGACAGTAGGTTAATCCCATAAGATTGAAAATTGGGGATATTTCCTTTAGCTCCATCAGCATCAAAATCTAGAAGGTAATCGATTTGATTATAAGTTTCTTTAAAAAAAGCATTTAGATGATCAGCAGTATCAACTGGGGAATTCATCCATGCTATGTATTCTGGTTGTTGGATATAGTTCTGAACAATGGAATTGGCCATTGAGTCAAGTACTTCAATGTTTACATCTAAATTGGAAAAATAGAGGTCAAATAATTGGTCGTTTAACTTTATTTTAGCGCGGTCATCCCAAGTCAGATTTTTATTCATTAAGGAGCTAATGAGAAGCGTTTCTTCATAGAGTTTCCAAATTCTACCCTTGAATTCTCTGGTTTGAATAAATGTATTTTTATAATTATTATTTCTAGGGTTATATTTTTCAGAGTCTAAAGAATTATACCAAACAGGCACTGAATCACTATCCCAATAGGGTTCATATAAAATATCTTCAGGAAAAGGAATAAGGTAGTTTTTTTCGGAACTTTTATTGACCTTCCATTTGATGTTGTTCTGCTCATCATATTGCCCAATAAAAGTTTGAGTTCCCATTCTATTTTTTAAAGGTAAGGTGATAGATAGCTTTTGACCTTTTGCTAAATGTACGTTTTTACCATTACTTTTTGCGTTTATATATAGCATCCCTGATGATGAGAGTAGGTTACGCTCTGTGCATGTTTGCAGGTTATAAGCTATAAGATCAGTTAAATTGTTGAGGTATAAAAGTTCTATTTCTACATTGCTTCTAATCGGTTTATTTTGATCGTCAATGAATGAATTGGGAGGGATTAAGATTTCAACCTCGTCTTTGTTTTTAATGATTTGCGTTTGTTGAGCGTCAATAGAAAACCGTTCAACTGATGGACGTATATTTTTATAGAGTTCTTCAAAGGAGGAGGGATGAAAGAACTTTTGCTCAATATCTTTTTTAGGTAGAGGTTGATCTACGATCAACGTAGGTTGTGATTCACAGGCAATTAATACCAAGCCAATTAGTATAGAGAAATAAAGTTTTGTATGCATGAGGTTTGACTTAAAAAGTAATTTAAAGCATACAATTTATGTTGTTTTTTTGAGGTCTGGTTGTCCCCTTTTTTTTCTGGTTAGTTTAATTTTTTATTCGGTAATAGCTTGCTTATTGTTGGTTGGGTATTTTATTCTTTTTGAGACAAGTCTTTTTAAGTATTAGGCGAAAGTAATTCATCTAATTTACCTTTCAATAAGTCTTTTTCTGTTGGAGTCATTTTTAAGGAGATCGATAAACCGTCTTTAATACTAATTTCTTCAGATGCAAAATAGCATTTGTTATCCTGCAAAGCTACACCAACTATGATGGCTTTCTGTCCAAGCGGTAAGTTGGTATATACCCCTTCTTTTTTTGTAAAGGTATAGCTGCCACTTTCATGTGGGTATGCGCTCAACTTAACCTTAAGCGACGGAATAATTAAGGAGCAGTCAACATAATCGAGTGGGGTCTCTCCTTCTATTGCAACTAACATTTCAGCTTTTCCAGCATTGGGATCATTTAAAAATCGGTCACAGTTAATCCAGCCTAATTCAGAAGTACTAAACACTGTTTCTTGAACAAACTTTTGCATTTTCTCTTTCTTTGCTCTCAATGCTCTCGCTTTTTCTTCTTGAGCAATAAATTGAGCTCTTTCCTTTTCAATGTTAATCATCGTTATGGCTTCGTCTGGGCGAACGCCTTTAGCGATGAGCTTATCATAAGCATGGTCAGACAATAAATCTACCCCATAATCTTTAAATTGGGGGACATTTCCTTTTGCTCCGTCTGAACCGAAGTCTAAATACGTTTGATTTTTATCATTTATATAACTTTTAACCCACCATAAATTATAGTGGTTTTTATCTTCTTCAGAATTTACCCATGCTATAAATTCAGGTTTTTTGATATACTCATTGACAATTGAATTGGCCATTGAGTCTAGTACTTCAATGTTTAGGTCTAAATTGGAAAAATAGAGGTCAAATAATTGGTCATCTAACTTTATCTTAACACGGTCATTCCAATTCAGGCCTTTGTTTTTTAAGGAACTAATAAGGTGAGTTGCATGATAGAGTTTCCATATTCTAGCTCTAAACTCTCTTGTTTGGATCAATGTATTTTTATAATTTTTATTTTTAGGGTTGTATTTTATAGAGTCTAAAAAATTATGCCAATAAGCACCTTCTTCACTCCACCATCCATACCAATAGTGCTCATATAAAATATCTTCAGGAAAAGGGATGAGGTAATTTTTATTAGCGCTTTGGTCTATTTCCCAGTTGATGTTTCCATCTGGATCA
>JAUHZI010000083.1 GCA_030426105.1 Bacteroidia bacterium
TCTAAAGCATAATACGAGCAATGTGTAGAAATATTTAAGCTTTTGGGTTCGCAAGATTTTAACTCGTTTCCTATAACTCCGTAATTATTTATGGTTTTAAAATCTTCTATTTTAATTAATTTAAACTCCTCAATACTTTTATTCAAACAACCTATTGGTGAGAATGTTGCTGTAATTAGTTGTGCTCCCAGCATACAACCATCAAAACTCATGGAATCTGAATTATTAGCTACATTATTACAACCAACTACATAACCAGGAGAAAACCTTCCTTTTGAGGTTACCGTAGTTATTTCTTCTGTAAAAGTTACTATTTTAAACTCATCGATATTCACAACTGATGGTCTTGTTAAGTTTACACTAAACAACTCTCCTGCATTGGTAGTTATGGTATTTTCAAAATACAAGGCATTACTAGTTACGGCAGATGAAAAAGAAGCCTTATACTCAAACAAATAAGTATGCTGGCTATAACTTACCATACTAAATAGTAATAGAATTATATGTAGTAGTTTCTTTTTCATTTTTGTTATAGTACTTCTAAATAAAAGTTCTCTTATTTTAATATTAATACCTTCCTACATACTTGGCTTTGTCGTTAAAACATCCCTTTTCAACATCTAAATATTGTTCTTCAAAATATTTTGAATCAGAAACAGTTACAATTATTTCTCCATTCTCTTTTCTCAGTACATCCATAAATCCTTGCATCACTTCAATACTCTTTACTTTACCCCAAATATTTTTAATTTCTTTAGAATGAGGGGGAACCATCCAAATTGTTGAGTCATTTAAATTTCCTTGATCATATTCACTCTTTACCCCTTCAATCATTTTTTTGCTTTTAAATTTTGGAGCTTCTATTTTATGCATTATTGAACCATCTGCATGATAAATGAATAAATTATGAGGATGCTTTTTAGTTTTTGACCATCTACTATGATATAGAACGATAACTTTATCATTATAGATTTCAAAGAAAAAACACTGCCCTTCATCTTCTATTGTTATTTCCTGTTCTCTGTATTTCCATGTTAACTTTACAGGATAGTTTCTTAATCCCCATATTTCATGCATTTGAGAATACTTTAAAACTGATCCGTCTTTAGTTTTGAATTGTAAACTATTTTTTAATAAGGTACTCACAACAATCTCCTCTTTATCAATAGCTACCAAAGAATATTTTATATATTCTTTATCTCTACCTAGAGGAATAAAATTTTTTGGAGCTGTTACCACCATTTTATTCCAAGGCTCCCAAAACTCTTTAAGTTCACCGTGCGTAAGCTCATAATGATACCATATTGATTCTTTATAATACTCTTCAAGTTCTAATGGAACAATACGTTTTTCTCCTTCAAAATATAATTCTATTTCATGATATATTTTCTTAGTTTTCTCATCTACTATAAATGTAAACAAACCACTATCCCAAGAAACTTTATAATCGTAAACCTCAAATCTGTCATTAAAAATAGGCGTTAACAAACTGTTATTTATCTCATATTCAAGAATTTGAGAACGCATTCTTTCATATAAATAATTTGAAAAAATTAGGGCGCTTTCTTGTTTACTCTTTTTTATCCTTTCTTCATTCACTCTATATTCAACAGAAAAATCATCTTTAACAATGCGAATAAGAACTTCGTTAAAATGCCTTTCTTTTTTTCCTTGCAGATAATCACCAAAAATACTATGTAAAATAGGTCCTGTCTCAAAAACATCTGTAACAAATACAAACTCTTGTTGATCAAGATAATATCTAACAGAATCACTGCAAACCCTTCCGTTAAAAACTATTTGACATAAAATTTCATCCCATTGATTATCTTTTAATTCATTTTTAATATAATCTATTAAAACCGTGTAGTTATTTTTACTTAAGCTCATCTTAAAAAGGATTATCTATTTCTCTAAATTCTTCTGGTAAACTAACCGGTGTTCCTTTTTGAGATATTTTAACACGAAACATCGTTGGTCTACCAGGTCTGTTAGCATCTCCGAAAACAGGGAGTACTTCAAATTTAAACGTATCTCCTGGATTGTTGTTTTTGAGTTTTTGTAAATATTCTTCCATTTTCCTCCAAGTTCCTGGATCTCCACGCTTATTAAATTTAGGGTTCTGAGGAAAATAATTAATCTGCTCTACAGGCCCTCCACTTTCAGCACTAATCATATGCCCTCCATCATCTCCTGGATTTCTTCCATCTTTTACCTTTTTAGCTCTAAGTTGTGCTGTACCATTTCTTCTTCCTGCTAAAGGAGAATTATAATGTACATTATTGTCGGTAATTTTCATCACTCTACCCAATTCATCAGTTTCATAAATAAAACGACCATTATCTACCTCATACACAAAATTCTTCATTAAAGGTGGGTCTACGTTCAGTAAAAAATTTATGCTTCCATCTCCCTTGCTTCCCTCACCCCCTAAGGCTTTCATTAAAAATCTTCCATCATCGGCTACGCCAAGCTCTGCCCAAACTTTTTTGGTTCCATTTATATCTTCAAAAAATCTTATCGCCCCGTTGTGCTTTTCAATTTTCCACGTCTCTGGAACTCTACTTTTAGTTAACATGGTTATAAACTCGCCTGACTTAGCTTGACCAAAGAAACTTTTTAAATCTGCTATTACATCATCGTCTAGCGCTTTTACATAGTTTTTAAATAATGTGATATATTCTCCTGATCCTGTTGCAGGATTAGAAATTTCTAAATCACTAAGTCCGCCGTTAGGGTGCGCTACTTTCCATTTTTCAGCATCAATAGCACCATTTTCATATAATATTATTTCACCTTCAGCATATACAATATCTCTTCCTAATGCTTTACTTATTTCAGATGCAGAATCTCCCTCTTCACATGATAATAATCGAATCGTTTTACTCGGATC
The DNA here is from genome assembly GCA_030426105.1 of Bacteroidia bacterium. GTDB lineage: Bacteria > Bacteroidota > Bacteroidia > Flavobacteriales_D > Parvicellaceae > S010-51. Next base: position 2,894 of record JAUHZI010000083.1, read on the forward strand.
AACTTCATAAAGTTTTTCTGCTAATTGTGATGCTTCAATTATTTCCTCTGTACCATCAATTGTCATCACAAACTTTCCTGTTTCATTTGGAATAGAGTGTATAATAACATCCACGTAATAATCGAGTTTATCAAAACTCATTACATTTTTTAGAAAATTAGCCTCTTGTCCCACTAAGTCTAAAATATCATCAGAAAGTTTATTAAAAGTAAGTACATCTCTATTTTTACTTAAAATTAAAGCTGTTTTATTTACTTCTTTCAAATAATCTGAAGAATTGGCAGTGTACCAATTATCCATAAACTCGTACTGATGTCCTCCTCCTGTATAAGCTGTACCATCCACTTCAGTTTGAGGACCTATTGGACCACTTCGAACTTCAATAGGCTTCGTTACTTCGTATTCTCTCACTACAAGTACTCCATCCTCTGAATTTTTCCATTCTATTTTTACAGCAAGTTTATATCTTAATTCTCTCTCTGTGGTAATCAACTCTTTTGAACCAAAACCTCCTGGTACTCGTTGATGATCATACTCAACAATATATACTTTATCTCCTGTTTGTAATATTACATCCTCAACATTATTAGTTCCAGATAAATAAGGAGGTAAATCATTATTTCTTGCATATACATAATTAATTAAATCTCCATCATTTTTAGTTCCTCTCTGGAATTTAGCTCTAAAATAAGGCTTACCTGTATAATCTTTTATAACAGAAATTTTCTTAGTATATGTTTTACCATTAACAGAAATAGTAGCTGTAAATTCTCCCGCCAGTTCTGTATAATTCTGAACCTTTGTGAAAATTTTCAACTCACTTATAACTCCTTCAGGGCTAATTTTACAAAATGTTTTTCCATCAAACTGCAAGTGTAATAGCTTATTAACTATTTTCTTTTTTAGAAAATTGCTTGGTAAAGAATTAATTGATGCTGCGAAAACTGAACTGGCATTTTCAAGATAGAATTTAGAAGCTACATCAATTGCACCATTATAAAACTTTCTAATATTTTCAGCAGGTGTCTCAAGATTATCATACTTTATACCTATATCAGAAATTTTTTCTATAAGATCTTTCAGGTGCTTAGTTCGTTCTTCTTTCTTTAGTACTTTAACAACTTCTGCTAGCTTCTTAAGGTTTAATTCAACTCTAACGTTTTTTAAATCTTTAGTATTTTTAACAAAGCCCCTAAAAGCATCAGTACCTGACTCCAAGATATTCCCAGTACTTGTTTTTAATGAAGCTAATCCCTTTGGTAAATTGACAACAGCAATTGGTAAGTTCGCTAATCCCCAAACCATGTTAGCCATCTCGACACCATTAACAAAATCTTCACCGAAGATACCCTTCATTTCATCACCTTTGAGAGCAATTGTAGCATCAGTAGTAGCAAAGAAAATTTCTGCACCTAAAGCCGCTAACGTTAACCCTCCCGTTCCTACCGCTGCTGCGGCTGATGTTACCACTACTATTGCATCTCCACCTACACGTAGTACAGTACTTAACTGCTGTGAATCGATATAACCATCCATCCAAGCTAAATAAAATGCTGGAATAGCTAATATATCTCCTTTATTATATGTTAGTGTTTCACTTACTTTTACATCTTCTAAAAGCTCAATAAAAACATAATCAAAAGGTTTGAAAGTCCTTGCTAAAATATCCTTATTATTACCGTCTGAATCCTTTATATTAATAGTAACACTAATTAATTTATTGGCTGTTATCGCTTCAGCTTCTAATTTGTAATCATTTAATCCTTCAGTTCCATTAAAAAATGAAGCTCTTGTTATTGGCACGTAATTGCCTTTTATTAAACTAATACCATCTACTTTAGAACTCAGATACTTCTGCTTTTCGTCTTTATAGCCAACTAAATCATCAGGGAACACACTTTCAGCCAAAGCACCAGCAAGAATAAAATTCTTTCCTAATGAAGTGGCAAAATTTTCAAATCGTTCATTATCTCCATCGATTGCTACCCACCAATCGCGACTTTTAAGTACATTCCAAATTTTGAAAAATAACTCATATTCATCCTTCTTAAATTCTTCAATAAATTCTCTCGCTTGGCTACTAGACATATCACTAAACATAGCCGAAATTATATCTTCTTTATCTGAAGAGAACCAGAACCAGTTCCATGCTTTACCTTTAGAAATAGCATGATTAATTATTTCTATTCTATCTTGAACTGTACCTTCAGTAGCTTCTGAAATTAATTTTGAATATGTTTCTGATAATTTAAATAGATAGTTTGTTGAACCACTAAGTGCTTCAGCACATTTAATAAATAATTCATGCTCATTATTAGATAACTTACCATAAATAAAGTCTTTATCCTCTTGAGTACTTATACCATTTAAAATCCCCACTAAAAGTTCTCCAAATGAGTTTTCTTCACTTGAAAAAGCATCTGGATTATCAAGTAGCCAGTTAACTAGAACTATTTTATCTGTTATATTACCCTCTTCATCAATAAGTTTAGAAAAGCCTTCAATAGTTCTTTTTAAAAGTTCTTCTGCCTTACTATGGGGAGGATGTTCTCCTATAGATTTTACAAATTGTAAAAAATTCTCAAAATTATTCTCTGATAAATAGGTGTAAAATTTCTGTTTGTCACTTGGAAATTTAGTGAACAAGAATGATTTAAAAATCTTATTCCAATACCCATTACCTACAAATTCAGTATTACTTAAGTTAATGTTTTCAAATAAGTATATAAGATCCTGTGAGGCTCCTTTTTCTGCTATTAACGTTATTAAAGTTTGATAAGTGTCATTCCAAATTTTACTACTATATCTTTGCTTACGTAGACTATTATGGTAATCTTTAAATAGCTTGAAGTTATTCTCTTGAAGAGATTTAAAATAATACTCTCTTTCTGCTACTTTAATATCCTTATTAAAAATTTGGTTGATGTTATCTTCTGATACTAAATGAGCTGATTTAGGATCATTCATTATAGGGTCATCACCTTGAAATTGGATTAATAACTTTATTAAATCAACTCTTACATCTACTGTACTACTATTATTATGCATGAATAGTAGAACTTCTAAGAAGTTTTTAAGACTATCTTTTCCAAACCAATAGAAAGAAGAATCTTCTATTCTATATAGTAAATTTATATAAATTTTATTATCATTTTCTTTAAGTACATCAAAGAATTCTTCATAATTAGATGACTCAATTACAGTCATTAATCTTAAAATAGCTATTTCTTTTTCCTCTTTTATCTCCTCTGAAACAGCTAGTTTTTTAAATATTTTGATAATTTCATTATCTTCAAATAATCTTAAAGAACTTAAACAATTATTATTTATAATATCAACTATTTCATTTTCAGTTGCTGAATCGTTTGAAAAAACAATTTTTATCTTATCAAATCCTTCCTGCACTGTTTTTGAGTTGGCACAAGGAGAGCTTGAATCTTTTTCTAATATGTCAGCTAATAAATTCGCCGAATTACATGAAGAATCAGGTTTATTATAAGAATATAATTTCCATTTAGGGTTTTGCTTTTTAACTTCTTCTTTTACTTTATCTACAACATCTGCAATAGAATTAAATGACTCTTTTTCCCATTGAATTTCAGTTACATTATATGTACAATTATCACGAGAAACTTTGATTTCTGCTAAACCTTTATTTGTTGTTTTTATATTATAAGGAATTGTTTTTCCCTCATTATTAACTTCAATTTTTGCGTAATAAGTATCAAATATTTCATCATTATCTTTATTAAGATATACTTTATACCCATACCTTAAATAAGGATACTTCTTATCAATTATTCCTACTACTTTTATTTTACTCTCATCATATTCCACAAGAGTGATAATATTCCCCATTAAATCTATACCGTCATTAGCTCTGTTTTCCCCTGCTTCATCTCCTTGGAACCAATATAACTGAATACCCGGAGCATGTAGTTTTTGCCAATCCATATGGCTAAAGGCAGTACCTGTACCATAACTCATTAAGTAATGGTTTTCATTACGAGTTTCTTCAGCATCGTACTGATCAAACGGGTGCTTTAACCCAAAAATACCATGTCCTAATTCGTGTGCCGCGATACGCCCTGCATCTTGCTGTGTAAACACAAAACCAAACTGACGCTTTAACGGCATAAAGCCATCTAAATCTTTAGATAAAGTTGTTTTCTCTTTATCTAAAAAGAACATATAGTATTGATCCTTGGCTATAGTTCTTCCATTTTTAAAAGTACTTATAATACTTTTTTCTCCTTCAGTATAGTTAGATAACATGTCGCTATCCCCTACGTCTAAACTACCTAAACCAAGATTGATACTTTCTGTCTTAATATTAAAATGTATCCCTGCTTTATTGTATATTTCGTTAATTCTATCTCCTACATTACTAACTGAAGCTCCATCTACAGAAACTAAGGTTAAATTAATTGTTTGTTGTTGGGCATGCCATACATTCAGTTTTCCTGCAACCGTATATTTCCCTGTAGAGTCTTTAGGCTTTACCGTAGCTAAAATTTCTTCTTTCGCAAACTCAAACTTTCTTTGTAATGGTAAAGTAGCCTCGTTACCCGACCAAGTTGGACTTATTGCTGTTCCTTCTTTCGTTTTAAAAACAATATCTTCTTTCGTTTTTCCATTACTAAAGCTTACAGTAGCTTTTATAATATCTGTTTTATGCTCTGGTAAGTCGCTCAACAACTTATATAAAACTGAATAGTCTTCATTATCATGTGTCTTAATAAATTCATATTCGCTTTTATATTTATCTGACTTAATATCCTCTTGATAAATATCCGTTCCATAATATCCTGATGGGTTAAAAGTTACTCGAACATCTTTAGAAGAAATTTGTTTTACATTTCCAGCATTTGAAATTCCTTCCGTATTATCAGCAGTAGGAATGCCCCCTTCAGCAGCTTTTCCTTTAGTAACGGTATTATCTTCGTTTACTGTCCACTGATCTCCATTTTTATCCGTAAAAGTAACTGGCTTTTGTGTTTCAACAGGTATAGGATCTCCCTCTTCGGGTATAATTATAATGTTACCGCTTTCATTTACAATGACATCTTTTATATCAATATTGGTAGCGTCAAACCCATGAATAGCTCCGTTATCTCCTACAATATCATTGATAACTTCGTCGGCATCCAACATGTTTTTCCAATCAGGGTCGTAGTCTGTGACTACTACCCCATCAGTAAGCTCATAACTAGTATTTACTTGAACGTTTTCAAATACTACTTTAATACGTGTGTATTTACCTATATTAACTTCTCCTCCTGTGGCTATGTTAGCAGCATCAATAATTTCTTTCAGGTTTTCTAAGAAAGGAAGTGTAATATACCCCCAACCGCTAAACGTACCATTACTTCCTGTTACTTCACGTGTAGTTACAGGAAAATCTCCTGCTGTAAAAGTTTCATTGATACTTAATTTGGGTAAAGGCTCTTTGTTTGTAATATTAATTTGTGGGGTTAATCCACAATTGTAATATGCAGCTTCATCGTTACTTGGTGTGGTAAACTCTTGAATATTTGAATAGGCAAATCCTGATAACTGAGTACACTCTCCTCCTACACGAAATTCGTATACGGTAGCTGGTTCTAAATTGCGAATTTTACCTTCGTTGGTATAGCTATTTACCTCAAACCAATCATCATCACTAAATCCTTTTTTACGATACTGAATTCTATAGCGTAAATGTTCTGAACTTTGCCAATTCACCTGTACCGACTCTGCGGTTAATGCTTGCGAAATAACAAAACTTGGTGCTTGACAATCTTCTAAATATTTAAACCAAAAAATTTCACTCTTCCCGTCATTTTTAAATACAGAGGTTTCATTAATTCCGTCACTTACAAAAGCACGAACTTGCCATCCATAAATTTTCCCTGATAGTAATTGAGGAGCTTCAGGTCCTACCAGTAATGTTGTGGTATATGTGTTTGTTTGATAAAACGGAACTGAGGCTAAAAAGTTAGCTTGCGGATTTTGTACATCCCATAATTCTTTTAAGGTAAACTCATATTGTACATTACTTACATTACTATGACGAGGTGTCCACGTAAATAATATGTTTTGCGGATTGGTTGCATTTACAATATTATCCTTAAACGGTAAATTTAAGATAGGTGGATCGTTTTGTAATAAATATACTGTGGTACAACTTTTAGATGATAGTTTTCTGTTTGTAAAATAGTCATACACTTCAAAACAAAAATCATATCCCCCATTTGGTAACGGTGCATTGTACTGCCCTGGTGTGATTCCTACTAAATTATTTAATTGAAAATAAGCCTGTAAATCTAAGTTAGAGAGTCTTAAATTAATCCCTCCATCTAAATATATAGGAGTTTCTCCTGCAATTACATCTTGTGTAGTTATAGAAAGTCCTTGTCCTTCTATATACATTTTTAATCGTATCCTACGTCCTACTTCATTTACATCGGTTAATAAGATGTTTGTATATAATTTTTCACTCGTTGTTGTAGCATAGTCTGACATTTTTAAACTATACGGAGGTATTAACTGTGGAGTAACTTGTACGGGATAGGTTTGCGAATATAGTACCGTACTTATAAATACAGTAAAAAGTACCACTATTTTCTTAAATATATTGCTATCGTTTGGCTTGATTTTCATCTGCTTTTTCTTATTTAGCTTCTTTTTGAACTTTTATATCAACTACTATGTGTGAGCTTGTACCGTCTTTTACAAACTGCTTTATTTTTATCGCTCCTTTTCGATTATCGGAAGTTTTAAAAGGTATAATTCTTGGTATTATGGTGTCATCAAACTCTTTTAATCCTTCATTGGTTTCATCCATTGTTAATCCTGCTAGTAACTCATCATTTGTCATACTATTAAAATCTGCTACCGACAATGAAGTACTACAACTACACGATTCCTGATTATTAATCAATTGGATTGTTTGTGCATTAGGAATAGAAGAAAAAGCTACGGTTGAAGCCTGATCCGGACTTACAAACTTATTGTATGAAAAGGATTCATTTAATCCGAAAAAAACAAGATCTATATCCTTTCCTGTTTCATTAGTAACTTCACTCTTTGTATATACTTTTCTTGTTTTGGTTGAAAAGAAAGCTCCAATAACATTCTCTTTATGAGCTGTATTAATTCCTAATTTTACGTTTTCAAAACTTCTTAAGTTGGTATTTTCATAAACCACTATTGTTTTTGAAAACACTTTCTCTTCTTTTCCATTACTTGCTCTTAACTGTAATGTATGAGTTCCTGGTGTTTGAATTTCTATTTCTGGGTTTTCTTCTGAACTACTTGTTATATTGGCTCCTTCAAAAGTCCAATTATAACTAGTTGCACTTACACTTTTATTTGTCAGCGTAACTTTTACAGGAACTTGATAATCATCGTCTTCAAAAGCTACCGCATAGTCAAAATTGGCTGCTAAATAAGGTGCAACTTCTATCTTTTTCTCTTGGGTATAAGTTTCTTCACCATTACTTACTTTTAATCTTATTGTATGCTCTCCTGAAGTAGTAAAAACTACATTTTGTGGATGTTCTTCTGTTGATGCTTCTGGGTTTCCGCCTTCAAAAAACCACTCAAAAGTTGTTGCACCAGTTGTTTTGTTGGTGATTTTTACTTCAACTGGTGAGTAATTATTTTCTAATACTTCAACATCAAAATTTGTTAGAACAGTTGGTTTAACTGTTACTTTTTGAGTTTTCACATCTACACTTCCATCTCTATTAGAAGCTTCTAAAGTGATAAGGTATTCTCCTTCTGTATTATACGTTATAACACCTGGATTTCTACTTGACGAGCTATTGGGTTCTCCTCCTTCAAAAGTCCATTTATAAGTATCTGCTCCTTCTGTATCGTTAGTGATTTTCACCTTTACAGGAACTGTATAATCCTGGTTCACAATTTCTGTACTAAAATCGACAATAACAGGTAATGCTACTTCATTAACACAAGCATATAAACCTAATAGCATTATTATAAAAAATAAAACCTTTCTCATTACTCAACAATTACTTTTTGTATTCTTTTTGCTTTTGGAGTTTCTAATAGTAATACATATACCCCTGCTGATACATTCATATCATACAATACTTCATATTCTTTTTGCCCTTTTAGTAGTTTATCTGCTACAACTGAATTTGCTCCTAAACTAAAAAGACGTAAAGAAATTTCTGATTCCTTTTCTAACTCTACGTCAACAGTAAATTTTCCTTTATTAGGGTTTGAATAGACTACAAACTCTTTTACAAATGGATTCTTCGTTTCTCCTATGTCTGTTAAGTCTCTTGCTTTTAAAACATTTACTGTTTTTGTTGCTACTTTTTTACAATTTCCTTCATTCGAAATTAGAGATATATCATAATTTCCTGGAGCTGGAAAACGTAAAACCAAACCTTCATCAGTTTTTTGAACTATGGTTACATTTGAAGGAATACTCCACTCAACTTTTTCGCTTATAGGATTAGATACATTAATTAATATTATATCTTCACCCACAAAAGCTTGTGAAGTTAATATCAATTGAGCATCTATAACAGTGTTTGACTTATGTATAATTATTTCTTTAGATACTTTACAGCCATCAACCGTTGTTACTGTTAATGTATAAACTCCTTCTTCAGATAATAACACAACACTCTCATTGCTTGTAAAACCATTTGTTGAAGTCCATGTATATTCCGATACTCCAACCATAGTTACATCATACTCTATAGTTTCACCATAACAAAGGGTTACTTCACTTGGAACAACATCAAAAATTAACTCTTCTGCATTTTTAACTAAAATTTCTTTCGTTGTTTGACAACCTTTTTGGTCAGTAACTGTAACTATATACGTTTCAGCACATAATCCAGTTACATTACTTCCTGTTTGTCCTGTATTCCATGTCACATTATATGGAGCAATACCTCCTTCAATATTTAAGTCTATTTCTCCTGTACAACTATTATAACAAACAACATCTTTTACAGTTTCTGTAATTGTTAATGAGCTTGCTTTTTCTACTGTAAAACTTCCTGTAGTTTGACAACCATTTGCATCGGTAACTAAAACGAAATAACTTCCTGCTGCTACAGTAATTTCTGCTGTTGTTTCACCTGAACTCCATGAATAAGAATATGGTGGTGTTCCTCCTTCAACATTTAAACTTATTACGCCGTCATCATTACCAGAACAAGTTACGTTTGACACATCCCCTGCAACTTCTAGTATCTCAGGCTGTACTACTGTGAAAATTTCACTAGTATCCTCTATCCCTTTTAAATCGGTTACTTTTACAAAATATCTTCCTATTGGTAAATTATAAATAACCTGAGAACTTCCTATGCTATTTCCTGTAGTTGCATCATACCATACATAATTATTACCTCCAACACCACCTGTTGCTACCGCATTTAGTACTGCCGATATGTCTCCATTACATTTAATCGTTTCTACTTGTTCGATTACAACTACTAATGGGTCTGGTTCATCTAAGTTATAAACTTCATTTAACTCACACCCTTTAGCATCTACCACTTTTAAATAATACTTTCCGGTAGGTACATTATTTATTGAAGCAGTATTGCTTATACTATTAGTTGCTTCATCTTTCCACTCATATGTATACGGTGCTACCCCACCTTCAATATCGACTGATATACTTCCATCTGACAAACCTGCTCCGCTAGGTTCTTCAAAAGTTGTTACTAATACTCTGTATATACTCGGTTGCGTTATGGTAATTGCTTCTTGTAATTCACATCCATTTTCATCTTTTACAGTTACAGTATACACTCCTTCTGGTAAAGCAGTAACATCTTCTGTTTTATCACCATTACTCCATTCGTAAGTATACACTCCTGTACCTCCTGTAACAGAAATATCAATGCTTCCATCATTACCATTATAACAGGTTACTTCTGTTTTTGTGAAAGTGATTGCAAGTGGTGGATTTTCTCTTAGCTCTTGTTCTTTGTAAGTTGTATTTCCGTTAGAGTCGGTGACTACCAATCTATACGTTCCTGCTAAAGCTGTTAAAGAAGCTTCTGTACCTATAACTTTTGTTAAATCACTACTACTATACCATTGATAGTTATAGTCTTCACCTGATAATACATATCCTCCAATTACTGTTGAACCAATCGTTCCTGTTTCTCCGTTACAAGCTATTAGTTTTGTAACTGCTAAGTTTAGTTCTAATTTGTCAGGTTGAATAAGTGTAAATTCTTTTTCTACTGAACAGTTATTAGTATCAAGAATAGTCATGACATAAGTACCTGCGTCCAGTCCTGTTGGATTGCTTAGACTACTGATAACTGTTGTATTTCCTTTTACTCTTAATTCATAGGTATAAGGAGCAGTTCCTCCTGATACTTCTTCAATATTAATTTCTCCGTTTGCCGTTTCAAAACCTGTTAAGTTTTTTTGAGAATCTGTAACTATTGTTAAAGGTGCAGCTGGTTGGTTTACTGTTATTATTTTTTCTATAGGCGGATTTGGACAATTATTGGTATCTGTAATTACCACTTTATAATCTCCAACACTAAGGTTTAATATGTTTTTTTCTGTTCCTATTACAGTACTATTTCCAACTTTATACCATTTATAAATGTAAGTATCTGTACCTCCAATTACATCTACATCTATACTTCCTGTTGAATCTCCATAACAAGCAATATGACTTACAGTAACATTACTAATTTCAACTTTAGTTGGATTTACTACAATACCTTCACTATACGATTTTATATTATTACTATCTGTTATTTCTACACCATAATCTCCTGAAGATAAACCTCCTACTGTTGTATTAGTTGCTCCTGAAATAAACACTTTTCCTCCACTACTATCTACTTCATACCAATGATATGTATAAGGAGAAATACCACCCTCAACAGTTACTTCTAATTTACCATCGGTATCTCCATTACAATACAACTCTCCATCACTTGGAATGTTTATAGTTCCTATAAGTTTATCGGGTTGGGTAAGTATTTGATATAATTCGTCTGTACATCCGTTTGCATCCGTTACCAATACTCTGTATGTACCATCTCCTAAATTTGAAATATTTTGTAAAGTTCCTACTTCATTATCTGCTTCGTTCAACCATTTGTAGGAATATGGCTGAGTTCCTCCTGATACAGAAATATTGATACTCCCGTCTTTACTTCCAAAAGCTAATGGCTCTTGGTGATTTACATAAGAAACACTCAAACTTTCCGAAGGTTCAGTTACATTATATGTTTTTTCTAAAGTACAGTCATTTGCATCCGTTACAGTTACCGTATATGAACCTATTGACAATCCTGATAAATCTTTTGTAGTAGCTCCGTTTGACCATGCATAGGTGTATGGTGAAGTTCCTCCATTAACAGTTAAAGTTATCGCTCCGTCATTACCTCCTTTACAAGCAACATTTTTTATAGTTTCTCCTATTGACAAAGGTGCTGCTGGCTGTGAAATGATCTTACTTTCTGAATACCCATCTTCTACAACATTACCATTATAAACTACTGTTACATATACTCTGTATTCCCCTGCTGGTAAATTATCTATTATAGGAGCTGTTCCTGATATAGGACCCCATGAAGTTCCCTCTTTTTTTTCCCATGCATACGTATAAGTTGAACTAGCTCCTCCTGAAGCATTAGCGTCAATGCTTCCTGTTGCTTCCCCAAAACATTTTACATGTGTTATTTTAGGATCAATTTTTAATTCTGCAGGTTCCGTTAATGTCACCGAAAAAGGTGTTTTTTGATTATTACAACCGTTTGCATCGGTTACAATTACGCTATAAGTTCCAGCACCTAAATTAGACACATCTTTTTTATCAGAGAAACTAGTTTTGCTTCCATCTTTAAACCATTGATACTTATACGGTGCTGTACCTCCTGTTACAGAAATATTAATAAAACCATTAGTTCCGTTTTTCTTAGTTGGATTCCCATCACTTGCTTTTTCTACAGTAAGAGTTTCAGAAGGTTCTGTAATAATTTTTGTTATCTCACTAGATTTACATCCATTTGCATCAACTACTTTTATAAAGTAGCTGTTTGCTGTCAATCCCGTAACTGTTTTGGTATTGCTAAAAGTTCCTGATTGAGTAATATTATCCACAGACAGTTTGTAAGGAGGAGTTCCTCCACTCATTGACACAGTGAAACTTCCGTTACTTTCACCTCTACAAGATACATTAGTGAACGATGTCACTATAGGTGTAGCCAATGCTTTGGGTTCTGATAATGTTACGGTTGTTATTTTGGTGATATCATATTTATCTTTAACCTCTATCTTATAGTTTCCTGCTGAATAACCTTCAAAACTAATAGGCTCACCTTCAAGCTTAGAATATGTAACTTCTTTAGAACTAAGCACAGTACTGCTTCCTTCTTTATATAAATTAACTTCATAAGTACCATTGCTTCTGGGTAGTCCTCCTTTAACACTTGCGGTTATAGTACCTTTTTCTCCATAACATTTTATCTACTGTATATCTTATGCATCAATAACTAA
>JAUHZI010000250.1 GCA_030426105.1 Bacteroidia bacterium
CTTAATCAGAGACAAAGATAAATTATGGATGGGGGCAAATGATGGTTTGATATTATATGAAGATGGAACAATCAAAGAACCATTTAAAGGAGATTCTTTATTGTCAGCTTCTGTTACTTGTATAGAGCGGTTGAATGACTCTGTTATTATGATTGGAACAAAGGGAAAAGGAGTGTTGCTTTTTAAAAATGAAGAAGTTGAAAAAATCATTAATACTACTAATGGTTTAGCTAGTGATGTCGTTCGAACAATGCATCTAGATGATCAAGGAATAGTTTGGGTTGGAACAACGAAGGGGGTTAGTCGAGTAAATTTAAAGCAAGGCAAAACAATTGAGGTTTATAATTTAAACAAAAAGCATGGGTTAATTTCTGAAGAAATAACAGCGATTAAATCTTACAGGGATACAATATATGTTGGAACAGTTAAAGGATTGTTGACTTTTAATCGTAGCGAGGTAAGACTTAACCTAATTGCTCCTCAAATAACTATATTAGAGGTAAAAGTTAATTCTAAGAATAAAACTAAAGATAGTTTAGCTTTTCTGAATTATACAGAAAATAATATTTCAATAAAATATGAAGGGCTAAGCTATAGAAGTCAAGGAGCAGTTAATTACGAGTACCGCTTATTGGGAGAAGGTATAGATACTACTTGGATTGTAACACAATCACGTTTGGCTCGATATACCTTATTGCCTTCAGGAACTTATAGTTTTGAAGTCAAAGCAGAAAATGAAGATGGTGTTTGGAGTCTTCCTCAGCAAATCTCATTTACAATTCATCCACCCTTCTGGAAAACATGGTGGTTCATTCTTTCCATGTTCTTATTTTTTGGAAGTATTGTATTCTTAATTGTCTATAATTACTTTAAAAATAGGGAAAAGCAACTTCAAATAGAGAAACAGTTGGTAGAATTAGAGCTAAAAGCATTACGTTCTCAAATGAACCCCCATTTTATTTTCAATATTCTAAATTCAATTCAACATTTTATGTTGAATAATAATTTTAAAGAGACGAACCGCTATCTTACTCAATTTGCCAAATTAATAAGAACCGTTTTAAATGTTTCAGAAAAACAATATATCTCAATAGGGGAAGAATTAGATATGCTAAGGTTATATATGAACCTCGAAAAAATGCGTTTTGAAGATGGATTTGATTATGAAATAATTGTTGATGAATACATAGACGAAGATTATGATGAAATCCCATCAATGTTGATTCAACCTTATGTAGAGAATGCAATATGGCATGGTTTAATGAACAGGGGAACAAAGGGAAAAATCACAATAACAATAGCATTAAAAGAAGGTGTTTTATATTGCTCAGTAGAAGACAATGGAGTAGGGCGTGAACAAGCAGCAGTATTAAAATCTCGACGCAAAATAAAGAGTAAATCGGTAGGAATGCGAATTACCAAAGACCGATTGAATATCTTGAATGAAGACTCTAATATTAATGTTATTGTAGAAGATAAAAAAGACGAAAAAGGTAATGCTTCAGGAACAAAAGTAGAAATTAAAGTTGGTTATACGAATTAAAAATGACAAGATACCTCATATTCATATATCTAGTATGGTCTTCCTTTTTTGTTATAGGACAAGGAGGTTTATATCGAAATTATACAGTAGAAGATGGCCTACCTAGTTCAGAGGTTTATTTTTCTTTTCAAGACTCCCATGGTTATATGTGGTTTGCTACCGATGCGGGGGTTTGTCGCTTTAATGGTTATGAGTTTGAAGTCTTTAATACAGAAAATGGTTTAACAGATAATACTGTTTTTCGAATTACTGAAGATACAAAAGGTAGGATATGGTTTGCTCCTTTTAATGGACGACTGTGTTATTACAGTGAAGGTAAAATTACTGAGTACGACTTCAATAGAGGTGATGATAAGATGAAGTGGATGTCAAGGTTAGCTGACTTTTATATAGATCGAAAAGGAAATATATGGTTTGGGACAAAAGAAAATGGAATTATTAAAATTTCAGATAAAAAAATTATTTATTTAAGTAAACATTATGGAGATAAGACTTGGGGTATTTCAGACTTTGTAAAAGTTGAAGATAAATACCTGATTAGCAGATATATGGGGTTGAAAAGTTATCTTAAGTCAAAACAATCAAAAAGAGGTAAAATAAAATCAAGATACTATTTTCATAATAACAAAAAAAAAGTAGAGAAGATAGTAACTGTTGAGTATTGTGGTGAGAAAGGAATCCAAGTATTATATGTTTTGGACTATTCTAATAATAAGATAATTACGACGTTTTTAGATAAGTTAGTCGTTCATACCATAAAAGGAGATTCGGTTGATCAACGTGTAATAGATGGGAAACTATTTAAAACGGATGAGGTTTTATATGGAAAAATATATGGAGATGAATACTGGTTAAGTATATTAAAAAGAGGTGTTTATAGGTGTGTCATTGAGGGAGGGAAATTGAAGGTGAAGAATCATTATTTTCCAGGGAAATCTATTACAAATATTTTTGAAGATCAAACCAGAGGTCTTTGGTTCTCTACATTGAGAAAAGGTGTTTATTATATGAATAATAAAAATATTCAGGAATATAGTAACAATGAAGAAGAGGTATATCAATTAGAAGTAGACACCTTAAATAAAACTCTGTTTATCAATTCTTTAGAAGGTAAGTGTGAAGTCTTAGAGTTAGAAACAAGAACAAAGGACTCTATAATGTTTTGGGAGCGAAAAAGCCTGATAGGTTTTGATCATTTAACCAATCATTTGATATGGAGTGAATCTGATAACGATAAAAACTTCTTGAAGGTGTATTTAAAAGGTAAAATACAAGTCTTGACAGAAGGTCAAGAGTACACAAATTATTTTAAAGATATTTTGGTAGAGAAAGATTCTATTTACTTAGTAAGCAATAAAGGGTTACATATTCTATCTGATAAATATGAGTTCCACTCAAAATATGATTCAAAAAAGGATTTTTGGGGAACAAGCTTAATCAGAGACAAAGATAAATTATGGATGGGGGCAAATGATGGTTTGATATTATATGAAGATGGAACAATCAAAGAACCATTTAAAGGAGATTCTTTATTGTCAGCTTCTGTTACTTGTATAGAG
>JAUHZI010000251.1 GCA_030426105.1 Bacteroidia bacterium
AGCGTCTGGTGTAGATGGATTATTTGTAGAAACACATCCTTGTCCAAATGAGGCTCTTTGTGACGCTGCAAGCCAACTAGATATGAGTAATCTAGAGGAGTTTTTAAAACCGCTTTTAGAAATCCATGCTACTGAGGTTAAGTATAGAAAATAGTAGGTCAATCATATTGATGCAATTAAGGGGAAATTAAGATTTCCCTTTTTTTGTGAGAAAGTAGTTTCAAATGACACAAGAGCATGCACTTTCCATATTAAAAACAGGAACCAATGTTTTTTTGACTGGTTCAGCAGGTACAGGAAAAACCTATGTGCTGAATCAGTATATCCAATATTTAAAAGATCGAAAAGTTCCTGTAGCGATTACTGCTTCTACAGGAATCGCTTCTACACATATAGGAGGAGTGACAATTCATTCTTGGGCAGGAATTGGAGTTAAAGAAACTTTGACAGGAAGAGACCTTGCGGCAATGAAAACTAAAAACTATCTAAAAGATAAAGTTGGAAAGGCTAAAGTGTTGATTATTGACGAGATATCAATGTTACACAAGAGACAATTGGACTTGGTTGATATGGTACTTCAGGCATTTAAGGACTCTATAGAATCGTTTGGAGACTTACAAGTTATATTTTGTGGTGACTTTTTTCAGTTACCACCAATAGGAACTCAAGAGGAGAAGAGTAGAGATAAGTTCGCATTTATGTCTAAAGCTTGGGTTAATGCAGGAGTTTCAGTATGTTATTTAACTAAGCAATATCGTCAAAGTGATAGCCAATTAAATGATTTATTAAACGAAATACGAACAAATACGATTTCGAATAAGACGATTGAATTATTAAATGCAGCTAATAAACCATTAGCTATAGAGCCTACTAAATTGTATACTCATAATGCTGATGTAGATCGAATTAACCAACAATTTTTAGAAAGCTTACCAGGTAAAAAGCGCTACTTTAAAGCAACAACCACAGGTGATAAACAGTTAGTTGAAGTGTTAAAAAAGACAGTTTTAGCTGGTAATGAATTGCAATTAAAAGTAGGGGCTAAAATTATGTTTGTTAAAAACAATTATGATAAAGGTTATATCAATGGAACTTTGGGGCAGGTGGTCGAATATAGTGGGGTAGGATTGCCAGTTGTTAAATTAACTAATGGAGATAAAATTACAGTAACTCCAGAGAAGTGGTCGATTGATGATGAAAATGGAAAGTCATTAGCATCTTTTAATCAAATCCCTTTGAGGTTAGCATGGGCTATAACTATTCATAAATCACAAGGAATGACATTAGAAGCTGCTGAGATTGATTTGACTAAAACTTTTGAGTCAGGTCAAGGATATGTTGCATTGTCTAGGTTGAAGTCTTTGAATAATTTGTATTTGATAGGGTTCAATCAAAAAGCATTAACAGTTGATTCTCTTGCTTTAAAGGCTGATAAACGTTTTAGGGAATTGTCTCAAGATGAGGAAAATGCAATAGATGTTGCGAATAATGAACTCAAAGCAAAAGACTTTATTAGAAATAGTGGAGGAAGAGTTTTAAAAAAACTTTAAAACTCATAAATAGTCAAGCCACTTCTTAGTTTAGGCTCAATCCATGTGCTTTTAGGAGGCATAATGTTGTTAGTATCAGCGATCAATTTTAGTTGTTTAATTGAGACTGGGTAAAGTGCAAATGAAACATCTGCTATTTTGTTGTTCACAATCTCTTCAAGAGCATCTAAACCTTTGGTTCCTTCAATAAAATGAGCTCTAGAGTCGTTTTTTAAATCTTTAATACCCAGTGTTTTAGATAGTATTGTGTCAGATAAAATTTGAGGGTCAAGACTACCTACAGGTGAATTACCATCAATATAATCTGATTTAGTATTTAAACGATACCACTGATCCCCAAGGAACATTGTGAACTCATGAAGTTGAGTTGGCTTTAATTGTTTGTTAGAGGTTTCTGTGATGTCAAAATAATGTTCAATGTTTTGAAGAAAGTCATCTTGAGATAGATTATTCAAGCCAGTGATAGCACGATTGAAATCATAGATTCTTAGTTTACTTTCAGCAATAAAGTAGGAAAGGAAATACTGTGCACTTTCCATATGTTTATTTTCAGTTGCATATAAAGCAGACGAAGCTGTTCTATGATGCCCATCAGCAATGTATACTTTTTGAATTTGACTAAAAATATTTTGTATTTTTTGAATGTCAATGTCATCTGAAACAATCCATAAATCATGCTTAATATGGTCAGTTGTTGTAAACTCATACTCAGAACGAGTATCAATGTAATTGTCAATTAGTTGATTAATTTCAGGTTTGTCTTCATAAGTCAACAATACAGGTTCAGCATTGAATTTGCAGACGTCAATATATTTACAAAAGGTTTTTTCTCGTTCAGTGAGTGTGTGTTCATGAACTTTAATTTGCCCATTGATATAGTTTTCTACAGCTACACCAGCGATAATTCCTATATAAGTGTTTGTTGGTGTGATTTGTCTATAGATATAAAAAGCTTCTTTAGAATCAGATTTAAGAAAATTAGATAGCTTAAAATCGTCATATTTATTTTTTACTTTCTCAAAACGTTCTCTTGTATTAGGTTTGGTCTTGTCATCTGCTTTAAACTCAGGATTGATAACGTGTAAAAAAGTATAAGGATTACCTTCAAGTTTAGCAGTTAAGATATGTTTTTTATAGTTGTAAAAAGGGCGAGAGGCAACTAAATTAGCTTTGTCTCTAGGTGGTCTAACAGCTTTAAAAGGTTTTATTTTGATCATGTGTTAAAAGTAGGTTTAGAACCTAAAAATAAGGGATTATTTTGAGAATAAAGTGCCATTATGGGAAAATGTAGAAAACTAAGGTTATTTTATCGTTAAAACATAGAATTTCGTGTAAAAAAACGATGGGATTGTTTATATTAAAACTATATTTGTTTTGACTACCCCCAAAATAAAAAAGACGACTACCCCAAAGTGTTTTTTATTGACTTAAATTGAAAAATGATTTATGAAAAGGTGTAGTCTATTTCTTACAATGCTTTTAAGCATTTCTTTTGTTTTTTCTCAAAATAGATATTGGGTAACTTCTGCTCCCTCTAACTGGAGTAGTAA
>JAUHZI010000252.1 GCA_030426105.1 Bacteroidia bacterium
TTTTGACAAAGAAACACTTTTGAGAAGAGAGATTACTCCTTCTGGAAAATCGAGAGCTTTTGTAAATGATACTCCAGTAAATTTAGTGGTGCTAAAAAGTTTAGGAGAACGTTTAATAGATGTTCATAGTCAAAATCAAACTCAGCAAATCAATACTTCAAACTTCCAATATCAAGTTTTGGATGTTGCAAGTAATGCCCAAAAAGAGTTTCAAGCTTATCAGGGTGTTTTGAAGGCTTATGAGAAAACATTAAAAGAGTTAGAAAATTTAAAAGGATTACAACAAAAAGCAAATGCAGAGCAGGATTATATTCGTTTTCAGTTAGAAGAATTGTCAAATCTCGATTTGTCTATAGTAAGGAGGATATAGAACAAGAATACAATTTGTTAGCGAATGCAGAAGATGTTCTTCGCGTTTCCGAAGAGGCTACAAATATTATTAATAACGATCAAAATGGTATCGTTAATGCGCTGCAGAATTTAAAGGGAACATTAGCAAAGCTAGAGCGGGTAGATTCTTGGTACTCATCTTTGTTAGAACGAGTTAATAGCCTAACAATAGAATTACAAGACATTGATTTTGAGTTAGCAAATAAAGTTGGAACTTTAGAGATGGATGAGGAGCGTCTAGTTTACCTTGATGAACTGTTGGGAGAGCTCAATCGATTAGAAAAGAAGTACAATGTTGTTGGAATTCAAGGTCTAGTTGATTTAAAACAAGAGCTTGAACAAAAAGAAAATACTTTTAGTTCTTTAGAAGAGGATATTGAAAAATTAACCCAATTGACCGAGGTTCAATACCAAGAAGTTTTGAGTAAAGGGAAAATGCTATCAGAAGCGAGATTAAAAGGAATTCCAAATTTAGAACATAAAATAAAGGATATTTTAACTGAATTAGCTATGCCAAATGCAGTGCTAAAAGTTAAGTTGTCACCACTAGAAACTCCAACAAATAATGGATTGGAAGATATCGATTTTCAGGTTGTAACAAATAAAGGAATGGAATTTAACTCTCTAAAGAAAGTAGCTTCTGGGGGAGAGTTATCTCGAATTATGTTAGCCATTAAAACAATATTAGCTGAGAAGGGGATGTTGCCAACATTAATCTTTGATGAGATTGATACTGGTGTGAGTGGGGAAGTAGCAAATAAAATAGGTGAAATTATGAAGCAAATGGGAAGAAAAATGCAATTAATGAGCATTACTCATCTGCCACAAGTAGCTAGTAAAGGCAGTTTCCATATTAAGGTATATAAAGAAGATAGAGGAGAAGTAACAAATACTTTTATAAAAACCCTAAATCATGAAGAACGTTTAGTTGAGATAGCAAAGATGTTAAGTGGAAACAACCCAACCAATGCAGCTTTGGATAATGCAAAAGAACTATTAAACTAAAATTATTGTTTGTTTTTAATTAGGATGTAATCCGCTAGTTCTGTTAAAAAATAAATGAAGGCTAATAATGTCCCATATAAGAAATAAGAAGAGCTAATTGATGAAATGACTTCAATTTCGAAGGCATAAATAGCTAGTCCAGATATTAATAAAGCAATGCTCGTTAATGCTATTGTTTTTAATCGAGCTTTGGCTTCTTCTTTTTGTTCCTCAAGATGATAAGCTTCTTCTATGACCTTTTCTGAAAAGAAATAGGGTACTTGAATGTTTTCTGCTTTATTGAGTTCTTCAAAAATAGCAGTGTAAACAGCTTCATCTTTACTAAGGTTATGAGTTTCCTCTTGCTGATTTTTATTGAGGCTTTGCTCAATTAGTTTTTGAATATCTTCATCTTTCATAACTATTATTTTAAATACGTTGTTAGTTTTTCTTTTAGCATTTTTCGAGCTCGAAAAATATTGGTCTTTACACTAGATTCAGAAGTTTTTGTAATGAGACTAATTTCTTTATAGCTCATGTTATTCTTGTGATAAAGTAATAATACAGAACGATATTTTTGAGGTAATAATTCTATTTGCTCTTGAATAAAATCGCTTTTTTCTTGTGCTATAATTGTCTCTTCAGGAGATACTGTTGTTAGCTGACTCTCTACTATTGTATTACTGTACTCAGTCTTATGCTTTTTAATGTGATTAATCGCTAGGTTATATGCTATTCTTCCAATCCAAGTAGCCAACGATGACTCATTTCTAAAAGTGTGTATTTTGTTAAAAACTGATAGAAAAACCTCTTGGGCTATATCTCGTGCATCTTCATCATTATTGACAACCTTTAGGATTATACTAAAAACCAAGTTTTCGTATTTGTGAATCAACTGATTAAAAGCATCAAAATCTTTATGCTTAATCTTTGTTATGATTGTTGAGTCTTCCATTAATCAATGATTCCTTGTCTAATAATTTGCTAGATAACTTAGTAATTAGTTTTTGAATTTATTTTGAAGAAAAAAGTATGTTAAAAAACCAAGTGAGGCTGCAATAATTTCAATCGCAAAGAATAGAGCAGGAGCTTCTTGATCTGATAATAGATGAATAATGAGTAAGCCAATTCCTGAAAAGGTTCCAATGATTCCCCATTTTAAGGTGTTTGTAGTAGAGCTATTCTTACTGACTAAGGATTTCACAAGGTCTGGATTAATGTCAAGATTTCCTACTTCAATGATTTTTCTTTTAATTCTGCTTGAAAATATGATGTGTAAAATTAAGGCCCATCCTCCAAAAACGCTGCTAATAATAAATACTGGTGTTAAGTTCAATTCCATGATAATATTGAGTTTTTAATTTATAATTTACCCAATAGACAATGAAGAAGCGAAAAAGTTTCAAAAAAAATGAATTATTTTTTAGAGGCTAAGATTTTGACGCCTTGGTATAGAAACATAAAACACAATATGGCGGATAGAATATCAGCTATAGGAAAGGCGTACCAAATTCCTTTTAAACCAAAGAATGGAGGAACAATATAAAGTAGTGGAATTAAAAAGAAAAGCTGTTTTGATAGCGTTAAGACCAATGCCATTTTTCCATTTCCTAAAGCTTGAAAATAAGAAGCGCCAATAAGTTGGAAAATAACAACAGGTGTAGCTAAAAATATCCAAAAAATAGCACTAGGCGTGTGGGTTAAAATTTCAAGGTCTTTAGAAAA
>JAUHZI010000084.1 GCA_030426105.1 Bacteroidia bacterium
CTTTTTGGGTTCTTGGGTTATTCGATTTACTGCTGCATAGAGGTTCTCCCATGTTTTTTCTAACTCTGAGAAAAATAACTCTCCTTCTTTTGTAAGCGAATAATATTTCCTCGGAGGTCCTGAACTAGACTCTTCCCATCTATACGTTAAAAATCCTGCGTTTTTTAACCTTGTCAATAAAGGATATAACGTTCCTTCTACTACTAAGAGCTTTGCTTCTCTCAATTCTGTTATAATATCAGAAGGATATGCTTCTCTTTTATTTAAAATGGAAAGAATACAATACTCCAGTATTCCTTTACGCATTTGGGCCTTTGTATTCTCTATTTTCATTGATTCATCTAATTTGACAATACAAACATATATAAAAATATAGTACTATGCAATACAAAGTACTATATTTATAAAAAAAGCGTATTAAAAACACGCTTTTTTTATTTTTATCTATTTTAAATCTTGACTCCAATTACACAGATATCATCAACCTGCTCATAGTTCCCCACCCATTTTTGATACTCTTTACGAAGTGCTGCTCCCTGTTCTGTTATAGGTATGTCTTGTAAAGTAATTAAGAAACGTTTGAATGCTTTATACATATACTTCTTCCCTTTTTCTCCTCCAAATTGATCTGGGAATCCATCAGTAAAAAGATATACAGAATCTCCTTCTTCTAGCTGTACTGTATAATTTACAAAAGGGATAGGATTATCAGTCTTACCAATCGGTCTTCTTGTTGCTTTTAATTCTCTTAAGCTATCAAGCTGTTTTACTGCTACAGGATCTCCATTGACATCTACAATAACCTTATCACTTTTCCTTACAATATAAATTGAGTTATTGGCTCCTGAGTATTGTAATACATTAGTCACTCGATTTAATGAACATAAGGAAGCATCCATACCATCATTAATACTCTTGCTTTGGTGTTTTGCAAAAGATTCAACAACGAATTCAGATAGCTTTTCTAAAATTTGATTAGGTTGCGTTAAACTATACTCAGTTACAGCTCTATTTAATCCACTAAAACCAACCATACTAACAAATGCCCCTGGAACTCCATGCCCAGTACAGTCTACTGCTGCAAAAAGTAATTCTTCCTCCACTCTTTTTAACCAATAAAAGTCTCCACTTACAACATCCTTTGGTTGAAATAATACAAAACTATTCGGTATGAGGTATTGCATTTTACTATCTGGAAGAATAGAATCTTGAATACGTTTGGCATAGTTAATACTATCCATTATTTCATTATTCTTTTCTTCGATCTCATGATTTTTTTGTGTAATCTCTTTGTTTTTATGTGTAATCTCAATATTTGCGTTTCTAATTTTTATATAAGAATAGATTCCTGCGATAACGATTCCAATGCAAATACTATAAAACCACCATGTTTGCCAAAAAGGTGGGTGTATCACAAATGAGAATTGAACAGGTTCTTTATTCCAAACACCTTCATTGTTACATGACTTCAATAAAAATGTATATTCTCCTGGCTTAAGGTTTCCATAAATTACAAAACGTTTGTCTTCACGTTCTACCCAATCTTTATCTAAACCTACTAACTTCGTTTGATAACGTACTCCCTCAGGGTACTTATGACAGATTCCTATATAGTTGAATGTAAAATAGTTTTGATTGTAGTCCAATTCTAACCCAACAGGAAAACCATTCTCATCAATTGAATCCACATACATTGACCAATCCGTTGGTTGAGAAAATAATTGAATATCCTCTATATGTGTTTTACTTTCAACAGTATTCGGAAAATCCAAATAAGGATTAATTTCCAACAACCCTCTATCTGTTCCAACAAGAATATTTCCATTGCTATCTAAAGCCATAGCATTATTATGTAATGACCCAACATCAAACCCTTTTTTAGCATCATAATGACGGATATCCATAATCTTACCTTCAATAATACTAATCTTATCTAAACCGTCTATTTTTCCTGCCCAAAGGTTCCCCTCTTTATCAAAGCACATTGAATATGTTGTGTTATTATTTATAGTGTCTCCTTCATACACTGGATAAAAGTGATTACCTTCTCTATAAAAAATACCTTCACTATTTCCTATCCACAATTTCCCTGATCGATCAAGCACTAAACTTCGAGTCTTACTAGCACTTAGCCCTTGCTCTTCAGTTATCTTGTTTAACTTCTTTCCATCATGATTAAATAGACCATTTTCAGTTGCATACCACCATAAATTATCAGCTGTTTTATTTATGGAAAAAACGCCTATCCTATCCATACCTATAGAATCGTTGATGTACTCGATGTTATTATTTTTGAACTCAGCAACTCCAGAAACTGAACTACCTAAAAAAACTCTGTTGTTATTTATAAAAAGACATTCTCCTAAAAAAAGCTCACCATCAGAAACATCATAATTTTGAGCTTTACCTTTGTTATATACATTTAGACCATCAGCAGATAAAAAGAAAAACTTCCCATCTAAATATTTAATATCTTTAATATCGTCTCGTGTTTCGTAATCCAACTTATAATTTATTATATTATTTTTATATAAATAATCAACTCCTTTTTTAGAACCTAACCACCTTCCATTTAAAGAATCTATATAAACAGACTGAATATCAATATCAGTGACCTTTTTTGATTCTAAAAGAAAAGCTTCATTTGTTAACTTTGAAACTCCTGCAGTTTTAAAAGTTACCCAAATATTATGTTCACGATCTTCAAAAACCTTCCAAGCGTCATTTCCAGCCAGGCCATTCTCCATTGTATATAACTTATCTCGACCTTCTTTATCAATTCTTACTACTCCCTCTAAAGTAGCAATCCAAATATTATCTTTGCTATCTCTAATACAAGAATGGTAATAAACACCGTATAAATCTTTAGTTGAATTCAATTCAACCTTAGTTATTTCTCCCTCTTTCAGTTGATAGATTCCCTTGTAAGTTAAAAACCAAACTATATCATCACTAAACTGAAATGTATAAAAAGTATACTCCAGATTATTTTCTAAATTAAAATTCTTTGCAGTGCCATCTGCTTTCAATAAAAAAACACCTCTTCCCATTGTAGCACACCAGAAACCTCCGTTAATATCCTCTCTGATATGTATTACAGGTGCATTATTAAGGTTTTCATTATCTGATTTAAAAGAATAAATTGTATCATTTTGAATATAGGCCAATCCTTGCCCAGTAGCCAACCAAGTTTTTCCCCTCAAACTCTTCAGAGCAGTATATACCCTTTTTGATGCTAAAGAATCTTGAAAATGATAATTGTAAAAAACATTATTTTTTAATAAACTAACCCCATTATTTGTAGTAATTAAATTCCCTTCTGAAGTAGGTATTATATCATAAATGACATTATCTATTAAACCTTCGGTTTTAGACAAATGCTTAACTTCTAATCCATTTAAGATGTTGAGTCCTCCATCATTTGTTCCTATTATTATCTCTCCCTTTTCTCCTTGAGAAATGCCCAAAACAGTATTTTTAGACAATCCATTGTTTTCATTAAAATTATAAAAGCCATACTGCTGTGCAGTATAGCTTTTGATTATTAAACCTAAAGTTAATAGAACTAAAAAGGCTCTAAGACAAATATTCATTTACAATACCCCTTTTACAATTTGATTATTTTTTTGGTAACAATTTCGGCTCCAATCTGAATTTTCACAAAATAAACTCCAGATTGTACAACATTATTGATGTCAAACTGCTTTGAACCACTAACATATTCCTGATTTACTACAGTTTGAACTAATTTACCAGTCATATCATACAACTCCATTGTTAATTGATCTCCTTCTACTAAATCTAATGTAATAACTGTTGTATTTTCAAAAGGGTTAGGATAAATAGAAATATGGTCCATTGCTTTTGGATTTTCTTGAACAAATGTTAAACAAGCTACAGCATTTTGCCCTGTTCTATTGATACTGTCCAAATCAGAAGTAAAATCAAACTCACAACGATCATAAACTCCTTTATCAACGTTAAAGTTATAAGAAGAGGCTAATGCCATTCCAGGCATATCTACCCAAATTTTATAATTACCATCAGGTAGATTAGCAAACGAAAATGCTCCATTTTCATCTGTTTGTGTAGATATTACAGGTCTACTACCTGGATCTTCTTTGATAATAATATCAATCCCTGGAATTGGATCGTTTCCACCCTGTTTATTAGTATTTGTTAAATCAATTCCTGTTAAAACACCAGTTAATAAACTTGGAACACCATTATTTTGAGCATTTTCTAATGTATCATGTCTTAAATAAATGTCTACTCCTGTCTTTGTTGGATTTGGAGGAGATATGGTATTGACCAATTCACATTGTGTCCAATCGACACCTAATGCAGGGTTTCCTTGATTAGTAACTGTACCCTCAAAATAAGTCAAGTACGAATGTTCTTGAGAGTGGCTTCCTTGATTATTCATTAATCTTGCAGCAATACGGTAATATCCGTATGGAATACTATCAAACATAAATGTTCCAGAGCCATTAGTTATCACAGTATCTAAAATATCATCTCTTGTAAAATTACTATGCTCTCTAAATAAATATACTTCAGCATTTGCTACTGTTGCTGGGTTAGGATTAGAACTACTAATTGTATCGATATAAACATTCCCCTCAATTGACCCAATTTGTGATGGTAATGTATACCATGCATAAACCACATTAGCTGAAGCTGTGGAATCATCTGTATCCAATTCCATTAAAAGAGAAGAAGCAAATGTATTATTTCTTAAGAAAAAATGCTTATACACCTCTGAATTGCTTGTCCAAGTGCTAATAGTATCCTCATATGTACCATTATTATCTGCATCCTGAATATAGAAAGTCTCGGTTACCTCATGTGAACGTCCTAATAAAACATTATTAAAAGTTCCAACAGGAGTTGTCAATGTCCCCCATCCTTTTTCTTCTAAAGTTTTATGTACATATCTATGTACAACAGAAGGTCCTTGTGTAACTGGATAATTAGGAATAGCTCCAGTATTATTGGCTATAGGAACAGTTGTAATCATTAATGAACTATCTTTTTCAATTGTTCCTTCTCCCAATACATAAGGAATAACCAAATCTTTTGCAGTATTACCTCCTACCTGTTCTTGAACATCAATTTCTAAACCTTGATAGCCTATAATTGGCACATTAATTATTGAAACAATTCCTACAGTATGCATACCTTCTGTATCAACAACAGAATAAGTCCATACCGAATCAAATCCAGAAATTGGAGAAGTCCAATGTGAAGCATGAGTCGCCTCAGGAAAATTCGCTCCATTATCACTACCTGGAGAAGTATTCGTAGGAACAGTTTTCAAAGTATGGGTATTTCTATTTGCTCCAGACTCTATTGCTGCTGGTAATGCTGAGTAGTCCCATGTTTGATTAGCTCCATAGGAAGGAAGCTCTATAGTAGATGGTGATGGTCCACCTGTTACACCTGGATGAATCCATACCTGCTTAATCTCTGTATTTACCACAGGCAAATAAGTACCTAATATTGTTGGAGCTTGAGCTAATATTCCGTTAACAATAAAAGCTGTACTAATTAAAAGTAATATTTTTTTCATAGTCTTAATTATTAAGAGTAATTACCAAATATACATCATTCCACCTCTCAATGCAATAATTTTTGTCACAAAAAAAAGCGCATTCGACAAAGAATGCGCTTTACTTGTATATAAAAGATTTTTATCTTCTTATTTTACCATTAACTGTTGAGCACTAGCTCCAACTTTTAAGATGTAGTTTCCAGTCGCTAAACTAGATACGTCTACAGTATTAACTGTATTTAATAACGGTTGAGATAATACGACATTACCTAATAAATCTATTACAACTAATTCAGTAGCTTCAGAAACTTCTATAGTTACTAATCCTGTAACAGATGGGTTAGGGTAAACGCTAGTTAAAACACCTGTATTTTCTTCTACTGAAGAGTAAACAGATACATCGTTAGCATCTCTAGGGTTGATGCTCCATTTTTGGTATGAATAGTTAATTACACCTGTAATATTGTAAGCTGTTCCGATTACAACAGATGGGTATTCAAAAAATCTATCATGTGCAATGATTGTTCCTGAACCGTCGTTCACATCCCACTCTTTATATTGATTTGGAGCAGTTTCACATGTTGCATTTACAACTTGACATAAAACGCTTTCATACATTTCTGTTCCAGCATTTGCTGTTGAAACTAATGTAGCAGGAACAGAGTTAAAGTTACTAACGATATTGAAATCAGCAACACCTTCTAATTGTGTATAACTAAAATACTCATCAACTACTGCTTTAAAAGTTACTGAATCACCAATAGCAGGTGTATTAGTTTGGTCATAAACAAAAATTCCAGTCCAAGCTCCAATACCTGATTGAATATGATACCCTCCATGAGTCGCATCAGCATAAATAGCTGTTACAATTCCACCTGTGATTACACTATCACTCTTCAAATTAGACTCTCCATTTGAATCAACATCAGACTGTATTTCAACAATTGTTTTTGCTACAGGAGCAGAAGGACCATTTCCTCCACCTTGAGTTCCTGTTTCAGCTACTAAAATATTATCCACTTCCCAAGTAGAACCATCAGAGTTACTTCCAGTATACTTGAATGCAATATAAACTGAAGAACTAATGTAGCTTGTTAAATCTACTTCTCCTGAAGGTGTCCAGTTTCCCCAAGTTTGATCATCAACATCTAAAGTTGCTCCAGCTGTTAAATCTGTCCAAGTTGCTGAAGAAGGAGCTCCTGTTCCGTTATAATCTGTAGAAACCAAAACTTCAATAGCTGGCCCAGTCCATTTCATTACAGTTTCGAAAGAAACCATTGGTGCTGTAGCAGATGATAAATCTATTGAAGGTGAAATCAACCATGCTTCTGATGCTACATTGTTACTCCCATTGTAGTTAGAAATTTTCGCAAATTTATCTCCAGACTGCTCACTTGCAAACCAATCAGTTGTATCAACTGGAACTTGCGTTGTCCAACCACCAGATGTAAGACTTAAATCTTCAAAATCTTTGGTCTCATACGTTTGAGCTGTCATTGCCCCTATAGACATTAAACTAACTCCTAAAATGTAAAGTTTTTTCATAATTGTTGTTCTTTGTACTTAATTTTACTGTTTAACTTTAATTTATTGGGTAATCATTACGTTATCTACTTTGAATAAGCTAAATGAATTATTAGCCATTGTAGCTTTGAAAGCCACTGCATAAGTTCCTGTATAACCTGAACCTAAATAAGAGCTTAAGCTAATACTTCCTGAAGAAACATAAGTATTGTTAGCATCTGCACTTGTAGCAACTGTAGCAGTCACTGGCGTCCATGTTGCTGAACTATAATTGTTTCCATCATAATCCGTTGAAACATATACTTGTAAAGTACTTGTTAAAATATTTTGTTGCGCACTACTAAAAGACAGCATATCGTTTCCTGCTGATTGGATTAATGGCGTTGCCATCCACATTTCTTGAGTTCCAGAAGTATTTCCTGTGGCCACTGCACATAAGTCTCCAGAATTGTCTCCACTCAACCATTTATTAGAACCTTGTAAAACTCCATTTCTCCAACAGTTACTATTTACTTCATTACCAATAGTATAGCCACTAAAACCTTCGTTTAATCCTGCTAAAGGATCACAAGATCCACCACCACCTCCAGCACATCTAACTCCAGAAAGTGTTAATTCTTGAGGGTTTCTAATAAATATTTGAACATCGCTTCCAAAAACTCCTACTACACCATAGATAGTTCCGTTTCCATTAGGGATAATGTCTCCAGCAAAATTAGCGTACCCACTTGTTCTTACTAAGACTACGTTTCCATCACAATCTGTTAAGTTATGGTTTACACTAAACTGATTTACAGGATCAGCCCAAGAAGTCCCTAAGTCTGAATCACTAAACTCGACATTATCCAATTGAATAAACTGTCCTTGAAGTGCTCCAGTAACCTGAGCTAAAGTTGTAACAACAGGTGTAACTGCAACATCGTTTTTAAGGATTACATTGCTTTCATCTGGATCTAAGTTATCTACTGACAACATTCCATTATACTCTGTTAATGTACCTCCATTTAACTGAACACGAATAGAGTCTCCAATTGACAAACTTGAAGAACTTGTGAATCTTAATTTAATTCCTCCAGTTCCATCTTGAATATAAGTTTCTTTGTAGAAATTCCCTGTTGTTTCATCAGTTGTTACAACCGCTCTGATTGTTAAGTCATCTGTAAACACACTATCTACACCAGAATACATTGCTCTAACTTCAGCAATTGTTTTAATTGTTCCAACTGGGATTTCTGGGATTGGTGGCGTATCGTATTCTTTTTCACATGATGCAAATCCAAACATTAAACCTGCCGCCGCTAATAATATACTTAATCTTTTCATTTTATTTATTGTGTATTGTATATATTCTTTTTACTAATTATTGATTAAAATAAGTATGACACCATTAAGAAATAGCTTCTACCATACATATAACCATACTTTGATGGGAACTTATTAATGTTTTGACTATCATATCTTAATTGTTCAAAACCACCTGTTTTAAATTCTGTATTATCTAATATATTATTAACCATTAAATTTAACCTTAAGAAGGTATTATTACTAAATTTAAATGACTTCCCTCCAAATATATTGATGTTATATCCATTATCTAATTTCTCTTGAGCAATAATCCCTTCAATTTGAGGATCTCCTTCAAAATAACCATCGATAGCTTCTGCAGTTCTTCTATCAGGGTTTGGAGATAAATAAATATCAGCAAAATAATTAAAATTAGCTCCAGCATACCAGTATTTTGGTGAGTTATATTTTAACCCAATAGAAGCAGCTGTTTCTGGCATTCCTCCTACATGGTAATTTTTCAAATAAATCAACTTATCTTCTGCTATTAATTCTTGAGAGTTATCCGTAGTAATTGTAGCTAGAGGTCTTGATGTATATAAATATTGTGCTTTAGTAAATGCTCCTGACACTTCCCAAACAGTTGCAACTTTTGCTTCAAAACCAACCTCAACACCTGTAAATAATTGATCTACATTTGTCATTGCATAATTTACAAACGATAAGTATTCATCATGATAAAAACTTCTTGCCCAGATTTGATCATCCATTTTAGTATAAAAAGCAGTAGCTCTTGCTTTCAAATTAGGGTAACGCACTACATAATTTAAGTCTCCAGATAAAATCTTTGTACTTTCTAAGTTTTGAACGACCTGATCTCTTGTTCTAGGAGAAATAAATGATGCTCTTGAAAAAGGAGCTCTTGTTCCATTTTGAATATTCCCTTGTAAATAGTGACGCCCTGTAATTTTGTAAGTCGCACCAGCTTTGACCATAAAGTTTGTGAACTTGTGTTTATCAGAAATACCTGCAGATTCCTCTGGAAACTTCCCATTTGCTAAGATTCCTTCTCTCCAAAATACAGTTTCAGTTTCTTGCAAACCAATGTATGAATCAACTTTGTTTGTCTTGTAATCGAGTTGAGCAAATACATTCATTGAATTAACATGTATCTTGTAATCATAACCAAAGACATCTCCAACCCTAATAATTTTATTTGGTGTAGTAATATCATTTTGAGCAATAGCAGGATCAGCAAAATCTCTTTCTGCAAACTGATCAACATCTACCCAATAGTCTCCCCCTAATAAATCTTTCATTTCTTTGAAGTTTCTACTAGTAT
This sequence comes from Bacteroidia bacterium, assembly GCA_030426105.1. GTDB lineage: Bacteria > Bacteroidota > Bacteroidia > Flavobacteriales_D > Parvicellaceae > S010-51. The sequence continues at coordinate 9,705 of JAUHZI010000084.1, forward strand.
ATAATTCTCCTCTAGCTCCAGCAGTTAAATATAACTTCTCACTTAATTTATTTTGGTAATTTAAATTTGCTCCATATTGTCTTGGATCTACTCTAGCATCCTCTACAATATACTTAGAGCGCATTCCTGTTTCAGAAGTTCCGCTTCCATTTGCGTTATCAACTGTATGTAAATTTTTAGAATTTGCTAAATACATAGCATCCCAATCTAATTGACTAGTCGATGGATCATTAGCCCATGCATCAGCAGCTGCTAAAGCTCCTTCTTCATCTCCTATTAAACGGAAATAACTTGGCAAATTTTTATAATAATCTGGTCTTGGATCAGCTGCATTATTCCAGTTTATATTTGAACTTCCTGTTCTTCCTACAATTGCATATACTGAAGAAGACAATTTAGATTTCTTGTTAATATTCCAATCATCAGAAAGCGTTATATATGTTTTATGGTTATTTCTAACTCTTGCATTTCTTTTTACTTGTTCACCTGTCTCAGGATCTGTTTGGTACCCCCAATATGAATTATAAAAATTATTGTCTGTTAAATCATATGCCTCTTGAATTGAGATTCCTCTTCTCCCCTGTACTGTTGGTGCTCCAAAAGCAGCTAAATTTAACTCATGCTTATCATTCAGCTTTTTACCGACAGACAAAAAGTAAGACATTGCACTATAATTTGTTCCTTCAACATATCCTTCTCCTCCATCTGCAAATCTTGAAGATAAAGAAGCAGACAATGACCATCCATTCTTTAAAACTCCTGTATTATGCGTAAACATAATTCTATGGTCATATGATCGATTTGTTAATGCATAAGAGAAGCGACTTCCAGCTCTTTTGGTTGAGGCTTTCAAATCAATAAAAGAAGAACCTCCTATTCCACCAAATTGGTGTGTAGAAGAAGCTATTCCCATAACATTCTCTGGATATCTAGTGATATCATTAAGTCCTCCCCAATAACTCCAAATGGCCCATCCCGATTCTGGATCATTCCCTGGCATTCCTCCTAGACTTATTAGTGTATTTTCAGAACTATAACCTCTTAGTCTAAAACGGGCTGCACTAAAGTTAAATCCTGCTGTTCTAGAATAAACATCTCGAGATGATTGCAATAATCCACTTACATTCTGTGATTGGCTTTCTGACTCCATCAAATCTGAACCACTTGATAGATTTGGCATAAAATCTGCAATAGAGTCTGCAGCAGTCAAAGTATCTGTTTGAGCGCTAGCTGATACGGCTAAACCTGTGGCTAAGCCGAAGAAAAATAATTTATTAAATTTCATTATTTATGTTTAATAAGCAACTATATTTGTACTGGTTAACGTAACAAAAAGTGTTTATTTGTGCTGCAAAATTAGTCTTTTACTTTTAAAAACAAGAATATGTATATTAAATCTTTGTTAACAATTATTTTACTTTCGTTGATAACATCAGCCATTGCACAGACTCCAACACTAGATAAAAATAAGCAATATGAAATTGCTGGTATCGGATTTTACAATCTAGAAAATTTATTTGATACCATTGTTGACCCTGACACCAATAAAATCCTTCAAGAAGATTTTACACCACACGGGAAAAAGAATTTCAACACTGAACGTTACTATAAGAAATTAAATAATATGGCTGAAGTCATCAGTAAAGTTGGCACAAAGGTTTTTCCTGACGGCTTAGCTGTTTTAGGTGTTTCTGAGATTGAAAACAGAGCTGTTTTAGAAGACCTTGTTGCTCAAAAGCAAATTAAATCTAGAAATTACAAAATCGTTCAATATGACTCTCCCGATGCCAGAGGTATTGATGTTGGGTTATTATATAACCCTAAATATTTTGAATTAATTAGCTCAAAAACATACAAACTTGACACTTATTCTGATGATCAACACTTTAGAACAAGAGATCAATTACTGGTTACTGGAAAATTAAATGGAGAAAGAATTCATATTATCGTAGCACACTGGCCATCTAGAAGAGGAGGAGAAAAGAGAAGTGCTCCTAGGAGAATTGCTGCAGGAGAAGTTGGAAGAGCGATCATTGACTCTATTCAAGCAGCTGAACCTAATGCTAAAGTTGTTTACATGGGCGATTTAAATGATGACCCTGTAAATAAAAGTGTAAAGAAAGCAATGAAAACCGTTGACAAAATTGAATTTGTAACGCCAAAGAAACTATATAATCCAATGGAAAAATTCTATAAAAATGGAATTGGGACATTGGCATGGAGAGATAACTGGAACTTATTTGACCAATTAATCTTAACTCCTGGGTTTGTAACTAAAGACAATAACTTTGAGTCATACAAATTCTTTAAAGCAGTCGTTTATAATAAAGAATTCTTAAAAAATGACACAGGTAGTTATAAAGGGTATCCACATAGAACCTATGTTGGACCAAACTTTATGAATGGATACAGTGACCACTTCCCTGTATATATGATCCTTGTAAAAGAGAAAAAATAAAAGGAAAATCAATTATTAAAATATATTATTGTTTTAAACAAAAAAAGAGGATAAAAATTATCCTCTTTTTTATTCTTATATTTTCAATTGTTTACCAACGTAAAATAACACTTCCCCAGGTAAACCCACTCCCAAACGCAGCTAAAACTACTAAGTCATTTTCTTTAACCTTACCTTCTTCAACAGCTTCAGATAAAGCTATTGCAATAGAAGCTGCTGTAGTATTTCCATACTTTTGAATATTGTTAAAAACTTGATCATTTGAAAGTCTAAACTTTTTCTGAACAAACTGAGATATCCTTAAGTTTGCTTGATGTGGAATCAACAAATCAATATCATTTGATTCTATTTTATTTTGTTCTAGACCTTCTACAATAGCCTCTGAAAAACGGGTAACTGCATGTTTAAATACAAAAGGACCATTCATATATGGGTAGTAACTTAAATCCTCTTCATTATTTTCAAAATGTTTCACCCATTTTGAAGGGTTTGGACTTAATAAAGCTAATTCTTCTGCATATTGACCTTCAGAATGTAAATGTGTTGACAGCACCCCTTTAGCGTTATCTTCTGTTCTAGTTAAAACTGCTGCACCAGCGCCATCACCAAATATCACAGCCATGTTTCTGCCTCTAGTTGTTTTATCTAATAATCCAGATTGTGACTCAGCTCCAACCACTAAAATATTTTTATACATTCCTGTTTTAATGAATTGGTCTGCCACAGATATTGCATAGATAAAACCTGAACACTGAGCTCTAACATCTAATGCTCCTACTGTGGGCATTCCCAACAAATGTTGCAATTGAACTCCTCCTCCAGGGAAATAATAATCTGGACTTAATGTAGCGAAAATTATAAAATCAATTTCTTCATTTTTCAATCCTGCTTTTTGAATCGCCATCTCACTAGCCTTCACTGCCATTGTAGTTGCAGTTTCATCTAATGCTTTATCTGCCCATCTTCTTTCTTGTATTCCTGTTCTTTCTTGAATCCATTCATCATTAGTGTCCATCATTTTAGATAAATCATCATTAGACACTTTTGTTTTTGGAACATAATGACCTGTCCCAATAATTTTAGAATTAAACATATTTGTGTGCGTTAGTTTAGTTGGCCAAAACTAATAAATTTTATGAATAACCAACAATTTTAAATGTTAAGCTTTACCTTTGTGGCACCAAACCGTTCTATCGCTCTATTTTTTTTAGAGAGGAAAGTCCGGGCAGCGAAGAGTAGCATGCTTCCTAACGGGAAGGGTCTTGGAGCATCCAAGATACAGAAAGTGCCACAGAGAATAAACTTCCTACTTCTAAGAAATAGGTAAAGGTGAAAAGGTGAGGTAAGAGCTCACCAGTAGTAATGGTAACATTATTAGCTAGGTAAACCTCATGCGCTGAAAAACCAAATAAACCAGAGCTTATAACGAATGTTATATAAAGAGTTGCTCGCTTGATCTGGAGGGTAGGTTGATGGAGCTTATTAGTGATAATGAGTGGAGATAAATGATAGAACTCAATTGAATTGAGACAGAACCCGGCTTATAGGTTTGGTATTTTCTTTATCTTTGAAAGGCAACGTTAATGCATTAAAATTCGTTAAAAGATAAAAGAGATTAAATGAAGTTTGTATTTTTTATACTTATACTACTCATCCCTTATTTGTACATAGCTCAATGTCAAGAGTTAACGCCTTTGGAGGTTATTAACCCTTCGTTTGAAGGACCTACTGGAGCTCATATTACTCCTGCCCCATGGAGCACCTGTGGTATTACTCCTGATACTCAACCTGGAAGTTGGGGTGTTAATTTACCTCCGTCTGATGGAAATTCTTATGTCGGTTTTGTAAATGGTGGTGCAAATTGGTTAGAAGGCGCCTCTCAACAGTTAAGTGGCAATATGCAAGCAGGAGTTCCCTACGAATTTACAATAGATATGGCGATTACCACATCCAATGGCGGAGGAATAAATCCAGGACCATCTAGTCTTAATATTTATGGAGCTATGGGGATTTGTGCTACAACCGAGCTATTGTGGTCTTCACCTGTAGTAACGAATACTAACTGGCAAACTTTTACTGTCACTTTTACCCCTACGCAAAACTTTACGCATATTTATTTTAGAATCAACCAAGGCTCTCCTAATTTATCCTACATCATGTTGGACAATATAACTCCTATATTTGCCCAAGAACCAAATATATTTATCACTTCTCATTCAGATGGTGATAATGAAAATTGTTCATTCAATATTGCAGGAACAGTAAGTCATGCGATTACTGATTCTGTAGTGTTAACTGGAAACTTTGCTGAATCTCCTCTAACAGCTAACCTGAATAACTTGAATTGGGATGGAACATTAACATTTAATGGTGGTGGAAATCAAACAGTAACTGCTACAGCATTCTATATTGATCCAGTAACCCAATCCTCTTCATGCGTTTATGCTACTGTAGACTTAATCGTTAACTCTCCTACGGCTAGTTTTTCTTTCAATAACACCTGTCAAGATGAAGTTGTGGCATTTACTGATGCTTCAACTCCTTATGGAGCCACAACACTTACTTCTTGGAATTGGGACTTTGGTGATGGTAACACTTCTACTGCACCTTCCCCAACACATACCTATACTACTCCAGGAACAAAAGATGTTACTCTAAGTATTGTTTCTAGTGATGGCTGTGTCGCTACCTTAACTCAAACAATCGATATTTATGCTTTACCCGTTACTAATTTTACAGCTAACGACACCTGTTTAGGAGATCTTACAAGCTTTACAAATTTGACAACAATTTCTATTGGTACTATTGCTACTTGGGCTTGGGATTTTGGTGACGGAACCACAAGTTCGTCTCAGAATCCATCACACCTATTCCCTGCTCCTGGTAAATACACAGTAACACTTACAGCAACAAACATTCATGGCTGTAGCAATACTTTGGCCGATACTATCACGATATA
>JAUHZI010000253.1 GCA_030426105.1 Bacteroidia bacterium
TGACCCCCGATTTAGATGGTTTAGAAGTAGAGTTAGCTCCAGAGAGCTAAGAACAAAAGAATAAAGTTTTTAAAGCGCCAGTATTTAGTGTACACTAAATACTGGCGCTTTCCTTTTTTGTAAAATATGCTATTTACGTCATTTTAAATTCCATTTACGTCATTTAGTTTGTTTGTTCTAAATATACTTTTGCTTTAAATTATTAAGACTAAATAAAAATAAATGATTCTTAAAACCACTCCTTCACTAAAAGAATTGTCATTAAATAGTTATTTGTTTAGTGATGAATCAGCACAGTTGTATGAAGAGTATATTCGGAAAACAACCACTTATATTCAACAATTTTTATCCAAAAGAACTTTTTATCAAGGAGACAACCTTGAAGAAATTTTAGTAAATAAAGAACAAGCGAAACTGGTAAATATAGAAGAAACACAACCTATAGATAGTGTTTTGGAAGAGTTGAATAACTTATATATAAAAAATGCTATTGCATTTCATAATCCAACATACGTAGCGCATTTAAATTGCCCAATTACTTTACCATCAATCATTGCAGAGATGATTACAACCACAATTAATACTGCAGTTGAAACATGGGATCAAAGTACTTCAGCAACTTTTATAGAACAAGAAGTTATTCAATGGATAACCAATGTATTTAATCTTTCAAATAAATCAGATGGTGTTTTTACAAGTGGAGGAACACAATCTAATTTCATGGGGTTATTAATGGCTCGAGATAACTATGCTTTCAAACATTTTGGAATTAACATCAAGCAACATGGATGGAGTAATGAAATAAGTAAGTTCAGAATTTTTTGTTCAGAAAAAGCACATTTCAGTATCCAAAAAAGCGCAGCTTTACTAGGTATGGGCTATGATGCGGTTATACCTGTAAAAGTTGATAAGAAAATGCAGATGGATGCAAATGAACTTGTCTTGGCTATAGAAAAAACAAAGCAAGAAGGTAATATTCCAATAGCAGTTGTAACAACATTAGGTACTACCGATTATGGAAGCTTCGATCCAATACAGACGATAGGTAAAATTGCTAGAGAACACAATATGTGGTTGCATGCAGATGGTGCCTATGGTGGTGCTTTTGCGCTTACGAATACCCACGAAAAGTATTTTAAAGGTATTGATTTAGCGGATTCGATTACTATAGATTTTCATAAAACCTTATTTCAACCTGTAAGTTGTAGTGCTTTCCTAGTTAATAACAAGCAACATTTTAAGTATGTATCGTACTATGCAGACTACTTAAACCCTATTGAAGATAAAGATCCAGAACGACCAAACCTTATAGAAAAATCAATCCAAACTACACGCCGATTCGATGCCTTAAAAGTTTGGTTAACCTTAAAAATTTTAGGAACAAAAACTATTGCTAATTACTTAGAAGACGTACACTCTTTAACAAAGAAAGTATATGAAAGCATAAGAGGTCAAGAATGTTTTGAAGTTGCTCATATACCAGAACTAAGTACACTAGTATTTAGATATAAAGCAGAAGGTGTAGCTGAAGATATTATTCATAACTCGATTAATTTATATATCAAAAACACTTTATATAAAGCTGGGAAAGCATCAATTGCAAGTACAAAGTTAAATGGTAATATCTATCTGAAATTTACCTTACTCAATCCTAAAAATACAATTAACAATCTCCTCAATATTATAGAAATGATAAAAACTACGGGAGAACAATACAAAACTACAAACTAAAAAAGATGAAGAATAATATAGTAGATTTTATAGCTATCGGAGTAGGTCCTTTTAACCTAGGATTAGCATGTTTATCAGAACCTATTGAAGGTTTAAATGGAGTTTTTCTTGATAAAAAAGAAAAATTTGATTGGCACCCAGGAATGTTGTTAGAAGATACTACTTTACAAGTGCCTTTTATGGCAGATTTGGTAACACTTGCCGATCCAACAAGTCCTTTTAGTTTTCTTAACTATATAAAAGAACAAGGAAGAATTTATTCTTTTTACATACGAGAGAACTTCTTGTTACTTAGAAATGAGTACAACCATTATTGTCAGTGGGTAATTAGTAAGCTTTCTAACATATATTTTAATACAGAAGTTACGAATGTAGATTATGATCAAAAAGACGGCATATATGTAGTTACGAGCGTTTGTGCTAAAACACAGGAAATTAAAATATATAAAACAAAAAAACTAGTTTTAGGAACAGGAACACAACCTTATATTCCTGCTTGTTGTAAAAAGTTAAAAGATACTGCTGTTCATTCATCACAATACTTGCCTAACAAAGAACAATTACAAAGTAAGAAAAGGATAACAGTATTAGGAAGCGGACAAAGTGCTGCGGAAATATTTTCTGATTTATTACAAGAAATAGATACTAAAGGATATGAATTGAATTGGATTACCCGCTCACCACGTTTCTTTCCTTTAGAGTATGCTAAGCTAACATTAGAAATGACTTCTCCAGAGTATGTAGATTACTTTTACAACTTACCAGCATCCAAAAGAGATGCACTCATTAAAAATCAAAAGCATTTATACAAAGGAATCAACCAAGATTTAATAGGATCTATCCACGATACGTTGTACGCAAAACGAGTAGTGTCAAAAGAGCCATTAAAAGTTTCGTTACGTACCAATTCTGAATTGAAAACCACCAAGGTATCAGATGAAGGTATTAAACTTGAGCTACATCAGGTAGAACAAGACAAGTATTTTGAACATGAAACTGACGGATTAGTTCTTGCTACAGGTTATGAATATCAATTACCTGATTTTATAGAGGGAATTTCAAACAGGATTTTATGGGACTATCAAGATCGATTCGATGTACAACGCAATTACAGCATAGATAAAAATCACAACGAAATCTTTGTTCAGAATGTAGAGTTGCACACCCACGGTTTTGTAACACCCGATTTAGGTATGGCTGCTTATAAAAACTCATATATCATTAAAGAGATAACAGGAGTAGAGCATTATCCTATTGAGCAAAAAATAGCGTTTCAACAATTTGAAGTA
>JAUHZI010000254.1 GCA_030426105.1 Bacteroidia bacterium
ATGGATGCCATATCACGAATTTTTAACGAATTCTATGGCAAAAATAGTAGGAGCAAAACCACTAGAGGTTGTTGTGATGAATACCTTAACAACCAATTTGCATTTGCTAATGGTATCGTTTTATCAACCAACTAAAACAAAATATAAAATTGTTATAGAAAGTGATGCTTTTCCTTCGGATAGATATGCAGTACAATCGCAGTTAAAATTCCATGGATTTGATACTGAAGATGGTTTGATAGAATGGAAGCCTCGTGAAGGAGAAGAATTATTGCGTATTGAGGATTTAGAAAAAATAGTTGACGAACAAGGAGATGAAATCGCTTTGTTATTAATTGGTGGTGTAAATTATTACACAGGTCAATATTTAGATATCAAGCGTATTGCTGAAATAGGACATGCTAAGAATTGTATAGTAGGTATCGATTTAGCACATGGTGCTGGAAATATATCTCCAGAATTACACGATAGTGGAGTGGATTTCGCTGCTTGGTGTACTTATAAATATTTGAATTCAGGTCCTGGAAGTTTAGCAGGGTTGTTTGTACATGAAAAACATGCACACAACAAAGATTTACCACGCTTTGCAGGATGGTGGAATCACAATAAAGAAACTCGTTTTAATATGCGTCAACCATTTGATGTAATGCCAGGAGCAGAAGGATGGCAGTTGTCAAATCCGCCAATTTTATCCATGGCAGCAATTAGAGCTTCGTTAGACATGTTTGAAGAAGTAGGGATGGAAGCGCTTAGAGCCAAATCTGAAAAACTAACTGGTTATTTTGAGTATTTAATCAATAAAATTGATACGGCCAGCATTAAAATTATCACGCCTTCAAATCCAAAAGAAAGAGGTTGTCAATTATCTATTCAAGTAAAGAATGCTGATAAAAGCTTACATAAAAAACTAACCGAGAATAATATTATTACCGATTGGAGAGAACCTGATGTAATTCGTTGTGCACCGGTGCCTATGTATAATAGTTTTGAAGATGTATATAGAATGGTAGAAACTTTAAAAACCTTATTGTAAATGAAGAATCTGCTTATAGTTCTTTTAGTACTACTTAGCTTTAATAGTGTTGCACAAAATAAGTATCAAAAAGATTTTGATTATTTATGGGATATGTTTGATAGTTACTATGCTTACTTTGATCAAAAACAAACAAATTGGGCTGAGGTAAAAGAGATTTATCAAAAAGAAGCAGAAAAAGTTTCTGATGATTCACAGTTTATAAGACTTGTAGAAAACATAACGTATGAACTATATGATCCTCATACAGGCATTAATAGAAATTTAAAATCATCTTTTAGGTTAATACCTACATCTACTGATGCTTGGATAAAAATAAAAGATGATAAATATTATATAGTAGATATCAGACCTGGTTTTGAAATTGAAGAAACAGGATTAAAGGTTGGAGCTGAACTACTTCGTATTAACAATCATAAAATTGAAGATTTAGTAGAGAAAGTATTGCCAAAATCTTTTAAAAATCCAAAAGATGATGTAAAAGAATTTTTTGCAAACCTATGGTTTGCAGGAAAGCATAATGAAGAAAGAGTAATTCTGGTACTAGAAAATGGAGAAAAAAAGGAGTACACACTTAATAAACCTACTGCTACAGAAAAGGGAGTAGGAATTTTAAGTTCAAAAATTATAGAAGGAAATATTGGTTATATTAAGCTTAATAATTCTTTAGGAAATAATGATGTAATTAAAGCTTTTCCAAAAAAAGTAGATGAGTTTAAAGATACAAAAGCAATTATTGTTGATTTAAGAAGTACGCCAAGTGGAGGTAATACAGAGGTAGCTAAAAGTATTATGGGAAAGTTTATCACCAAAACAATTCCATACCAAATGCATGAAAGAGTTGGTTTAGAAAGAGAGTTTGGGATAAAAAGAAGCTGGATAGAATTGTTAACTCCTTTAGAAAATCCATATGAAAAACCAGTTTTTGTGTTAGTAGGAAGATGGACAGGAAGCGTAGGTGAAGCGATTGCTCAAGGTTTTGATAACATAAAGACAGCAAAAGTAGTAGGAACAGAGATGGCAAAATTATTAGGAGCTATTCAATGTGAAACATTGCCTAATACCAAGATCAATTTATGTTTTTCTGTGGAAAAACTGTATCATGTAAACGGTACACCAAGAGAACAATTTATTCCTGAATTTCACACTAAAACAAGTGAAGAAACATATAAAAAAGCGATTCAAATAATAAATGAGTAAAAAAGACAACATAGTAATTATAGGTGCTGGTTTATGCGGAAGTTTATTGGCACTTCGTTTAGCCCAAAGAGGATATAAAGTAGCAATGTATGAAAGTCGTCCAGATTTACGAGTTACCGATATTTCAGCAGGACGTTCCATCAACTTAGCATTATCTGATCGCGGTTTTAAAGCTTTGCGTTTATGTGGTGTGGAAGAAAAAGCACGTGAAATTTGTATTCCAATGTATGGGCGATTAATGCACGATAGAGAAGGAAATACCTTTGCCTCTAATTATTCAGGTAGAGAAGGAGAGTATATCAACTCTATTTCAAGAGGTGATTTAAACGGGATTTTACTAACGGAAGCAGAGAAGCACGAAAATGTAAATATTTATTTTAATACAGAGTGTACCTCGGTAGATATTGAAAATACTGTAGCACATTTTAAAGATTACAATACTAAAGAAGAGTTTTCAGTAGATGGTGATGTAATTTTTGGAACGGACGGAGCAGGCTCTGCATTGAGGAAAAGCTACTATTTAGAAAGAAAATTCTTGTTTAGCTATTCACAAAACTTCCTTACGCACGGATATAAAGAATTAGAAATTCCTGCTGATAAATTAGGAAATCATCAAATAAGTAAAGATCATTTGCATATTTGGCCTCGTGGAGAGTATATGTTAATCGCTTTACCTAACTTGGATGGAAGTTTTACTGTAACCTTGTTTTTAAGTTACGATGAAGGAGAATACAATTTCAATAACTTAACTACTGAAGAAAATATAACCGAGT
>JAUHZI010000085.1 GCA_030426105.1 Bacteroidia bacterium
CTAATTTTTGCTTGGCTTCATCGGTTAACCAATCAGTTGTCCAAGCTGGATTATAAGAAGTTTTTATTTCTACGTTATTATATCCATGTTGATTGAGATGGTTAGTAATATCGTCCTCAAATTGATTCATTGCAGGACAACCAGAATAAGTAGGGGTAATTGTGATAAGTGTTTGATGGTCGGTAACATGTACAGCTCTAATAACTCCTAAATCAATGACTGACAAAACAGGTATTTCAGGGTCAGGAACTTCTTCCAATAGTTTCCAAATTATAGCTTCCTTAGACATAATAAAATAGCTTATATACTACCTTATAAAGTTAAAAATAAAAGAGATAAAAATAAATTTCTACAAGGAAAATCGTTTAGAAAAGGCTATATCCTGCCCAAAGAGCAATCAGCCAAAGAATTCCTTTTATTAAAAAGAAAAGAAAACCAACAACTCCAATTCGCTTTAACCAAGTCGAATGTTCTTTTTTCATAGTGTCTGCTGTAGTTTTCATACCAATACAAAGATAGTTTATATTTGATATGAAAGTGATCTTTGTCAAAAATATGACAAAACTGTTACAATTACATTAAGTTATTATAACGAATAAACTCATTCGTTAGTTTACCAAACTTCTTTCAGCTTGTAGCTCGCTTAAGAATTGCTGTAAAACACCTTTTTTTACGTGTTGCATCACAACAATTTTCCACCATTTAGGCTGTTCATCAGAAGTGTTAGGAATCAAATTATACTTTTTTGCAAGTTGATGAGATATGTATTTAGCTTTGATTGTGATTAAGTTTACCTTAGGCTCTCTAAAGTACTCAATTCCCAGCTTGTCTAATTTGCTACAAACACTAGCTGTTTTGTCTAATAAGTGCTCCATTTTTACTGTCCATCCCATGCTTCCATGCGTCATTAACGTCATCCAAATGCTAATGGAATTTGCCCCAGATCGACTACCACAGATGGTGTAATCTTTTCCTGAGACATATTTGGCCTCATCAGTAAGACCATATTTCATATAACCTTTTCTAATCAAAAAAATGCCTGTTCCATATGGTGTTTGTAACATTTTATGACCATCTAAAGTAAACGATGTAATGTGTTTGTTTGTAAAGTTTAAGGGATTATTAGAGTTGGTGAAAGGGTAAATAAAGCCACCAAAAGCTCCATCAATATGAAGTTTAAAGTTGATGTCGTTTTCAACTAAGTAGTCAGTCACTCGATCTATTTTATCAACTGATCCAAACATAGTTGTAGCCATATTCTGAATCACTATGAAGTGCTTAACTCCCTTTCTTTGAGCAACTTTTATTTGTTGATCAAGATCAGTTAAGTTTATTTGTCTAGATTCAAAGTCGACAGCAATCACATATTGATTCAATCCGAGAATGTTTGCTGCTTTAGGCATGGAATAGTGACTGTCCTCTGAATAGATCAATGCTATTTCATTAATTGAAGCATTAAACTCTTTTTGGAAGTAGTTTCTATAAAGCCATATAGCTTGAAGGTTGGCTTCAGTTCCTCCTGGGGCTATATAGCCATCTTGTTGATCTTCTTCTCCTTTTAGTATTTGTTCAGCACAAATTTTTATAACTTCTAACTCTAGTTTTTGAGTGCCTCTAAAAAAAGGTTCAGATTTCTCTTTTGTAACTGTATGACAACCAATGTGGTTAGGGTTGTTAACAAAAGTTGCTAAGAAAGGAGAATCCTCAAGAAAAGGAGCTTCTGGGTAAAATTCTTCTTCATCAAGAAAAGACCCAGGAATTCCTAATAACGGTGTGTCTCTATAATTAATATTTTCGCCAATAGCTTGTTGAATCCTATTGTTGATTTCGTCATGTGTCAATTTATCCCAATGCATATTCTATCCCTTCTTAGCGTAAATCAAGGCGTAGGTCTTAATTTGTTTAATCATTCCTAATAGGCCATTCGCTCTTGTTGGAGATAGATGATCCTGTAAGCCAATTTCTTTTACAAAATCTAGTTTTGCGTTAAGGATTTCATTAGGAGTTTGATTACTTAAAACTCTTATCAATAAAGCAATAATACCTTTGGTGATAATAGCGTCACTATCTGCAGTAAAGTTCACATTTGCCCCATCATAGTCTGCATTTACCCATACTCTAGATTGACACCCTTTGATTAAATAATCATCAGTTTTATAAGAAGCATCTATTAAAGGTAAGTCCTTTCCTAACTCAATGATATGCTCATATTTGTCCATCCAATCATCAAAAAATGAAAACTCTTCGATTACTTCTTTTTCTCTTTCTTCGATACTCATAAAAACTAAATTTAGCCACAAAAATAATTATAATATTTTTCAATTATATGAGTTATGGCAGTATTTAATGAATTATGAGTTTTTGATTGATGACAGTTTCAGAATTGATACCTCTTGCTGAGACAATATAAGTCCCTGATGTTAAACGATTAGAAAAGATAAATTCATAAAGGTCTCCATCTATAGCAGTATTGATTTGTTGCTTGATAACTCTTAGTCCAGAAATATCATAAACAGATAGTTCAATTAATTCATCATCAAAACTGTTAAACTGTATTGTCGCTTTTGTTTCTGCAGGGTTAGGATAGATAATTAAAGAAGGAACAGCTTTCTTATGTTTAAAATTAACAGCAATTATTTTGCTATATACAAAACTACCATCTAGATCAACTTGTTTTAAACGATAATATGAAAGTCCTTTTATAGGGTTGAAATCTGTTAAAGAATAATGTAGTTCTTCACTACTATTTCCTGCAGCAGACATCTCCTCTAAAAAGTCAAAGACTAAATCATCTCCAGCTCTTTCAATTTCAAAATGAGAAGAATTGATTTCAGAAGAAGTAGTCCAATTTAACTGTACCTCTTTTTTAGTCTTAGTAGCGTAGAAATCCAAAATTTCAACAGGTAAAGGAACAATTAAATAGTCCAATTGTTGGAAGCATCTTAAGTTCGTTGGTGTTCCCGTTCCACCTTTAAACATTCCAATAACATTTGCATTGTTTTGAGCAAAACAATTAAAGCTATAACCATCATCGTTACCTCCTTGAAAAAGGAATATTCCTAAGGCTTGGTCTTGAATTCTACAATTTACATCGAAACCATCTCCAGAACCACCTTTATAAAAAGAGTTGTTTACTATATCTGTTTCCTCATAACATAATACATTATTGTTGTAACTATCTCCTCCTGTATACATATTGTAAAAAGGAGTAATCCCTTCTTCATAACAATTAACATATGTGTTAGAACCATCAGCTCCCATAAACATTGTACTGCTGATAATGTTATTTTGTTCATAGCAGTAAAAAGCAATAGAAGAGCCTGAACCACCATAAAACATTGTCGAAGCATCTTGTCCAGGTTGGTTGTAACAGTCTAAATTCGAAATAGGACCATTTCCACCATAAAACAGATCATTATGAGTCGCTGAGTTTTCTAAAAAACAATAACTTGATTGAGTAGCTCCAGAACCACCATTATAAATCATGTTCCCTTCAGTAGAAGCTTGTTCATAACAATCTAAATTTGAAGTATAGTTTCCCCAACCACCAGAATACATATTGTAGGAGGTAGTAGTATTTTCTTCATAGCAGTTACTAGGATAAAAACTACCATCTCCTCCATAAAACATAGGTGACTGGCCCCACAAAGTAGAAGAACCTATTACGGTGAATAAGCTAATTATTAAGAAATGGTATAAAGGTCTAATCACAGAGCTTATTATGGAGCAGTTCTAACTAATCTAATACCTGTATAATATGAATTGGTATTTGAATATGAAGTATTCATATATCCTCTATAAGATATAGGCATCGCAGTATTTGCAATATTAAATGAACCACCTCTTAATCCAAAACCATAACTAGCAGTAGTATGGCTAACAACACCTGAGTTTAATCCAGGCCAAGTAGTCTCATTGGCAAAACCATTTGAGCTCAAGATACCATCACCATGATTTCCTGTGTAACTTCTTCCTCCAACTCGTCCTAATGTAACACAATATTCCATTACGTTTCCTGATAGTTCCATTACTCCATAATAGCTACTTCCTGTTTCTATTCTTGTGTGGTTAGGGCTACTTGCAGCAAAAATCCCACATCTTAAAGGTCCTACAGCATTGTTGTCTGTTGTTGCATATTGAGCGTTACCAATACCAGTAGAAATATTAGAAACAGAAGAGTTTGCTGCTCCATCATATAAGAATGTATAGATTGAGGTTGTCAATGAAGTGTTTCCCCATGCATATTCACCAGTAACACTAGCTTCTGTTCCTCTAGCTGCTTTTTCGTACTCTAATTCAGTCATTGGTCTAAGTCCTGCCCAATCAGCATAAGCAGCTAAGTCTGGCCAATCAGTGTAGTTCATAGCTCGGTTAGGTGCACTTGCAACACGGCCTCCTGCTGTTCCAGATACTGTTTGTCTATAACTCGTTGTGTTGTAAAATCGACTTGCATCTTGTGCAGTAGTCAATTTATTTAAAAAACTAGCATATTGCCCTTGACTTAATTCATGCTTCATGATATAGAAAGCATTATACCCAGTTGGGAAGCTAGTATTATCTATTGTCCCATCGTCATTAGTATCTATTCCTCCATCTCCATCAATTCCGATTCCTAATGTCGCATTTCCTGTTAATTGACTGTCGTCGTATCCAGCATCTGTATGGATATCAGAGACTAAGGTTGTTGAAATCGTTACAGGATTAGATGTATTGTATGGACTATGAAAAGCACCAGTACTTTCTAGTGAAATTGAATTTCCATCTCCTAGTGTGAAAGCAGCTGTTGGAATATACACCATTTCGATAGCAAATACACAAATTTCTACACTATCATTGTCCAATAACCCATCAGTCCCGTATTCCCATCTTAATTGTACATTGTCAAAATCTACATTTCCTGCCCCATCAGCACTTTGGTAAATGAATGTTCCCATTCCGTCTGAAGAAGGTGTAATTGTAGAACCAGAAGGAGCTGTATGATTTCCTGCTGTAGTATTAAGTGTTGCATGACTCCATGTAGAAGATGATGTTGCTCTATATTTACAAAAAACCCAAACAGCATCCCAGTTACTAGGCCCCGCAGATGTCCTCCACGAATTTTCCCAGCTTAAATCAAATTCAACAAATTTATAGTTACTAACAGAATTTTGTCCAGTAATACTAACGTTATCTACAGTTACATTATTTGCAAAACAGATTTGGAAAAATAATGTAAAAAAACCAAGCAATGGTAAGGCGTTTCTTTTCATGATAAATTTTTAAGCTATAATTTAGCCCAAATTTATAAAAAAAACGATTAAAACATGATTTTTATCAGAATATTATGTAATTAACTGGGTTTAAAACAATTCCTTTATGCCAAAGCTCAAAATGTAAGTGAGGGCCAGTAGAAAGTTTTCCTGAATTTCCAATAATGGCTATTGGTTCACCAGTTTTGACATAGTCTCCCACTTTTTTTAATAGGACTGAATTGTGTTTGTAAACAGAGATTAAGTTATGGGCATGCTGAATGTGTATTACGTTTCCGTTATCAGGAGTCCAGTCAGCAAAAATAACAGTCCCATTTAGAGTTGATTTCACAGGTTCATCTTTTGGAGCGATAATATCGACACCATAATGCCCTTTTTGTGTGTTAATACTATCCGAAATGCTCCCATTTAATGGAGGGAAAAATAAAATTCCACTTAAATCATTTTTATTATTCTGTTTAAGTTTATTTGACTTGATAAGGTATTTTTCCTTTTCATCAATTTTTTGTCTAAGGATAGAATCGTTTTTGGAAATTTCAAAGTTTTGCTTCTCAATTTTAGTGGAGTTACTATCGGTAATGAGTTGATTAGAATTATTAGCAACAATGCTATCAGAAAGTATCGTCTTTAAGTTTTTATAATAAATATGCTCTTGATTTAATTTTTCTTGTTGAGCTGCTAACCACTCTTTATTTTCTTTGCTTTTATAAGCCAACTCTTTTTGTTTACTAATATTAGGATATCCAGGTATAGTTTGTCTGATAGGGGTGAAAGCAATGAATAGCCATGTAAGAGTAATAATAATAAACGCAAAAAACAGCGAATAGATAATGATACCTAAAGTAGAAAAGTTAAAGTGCCTTATTTCCTCATAAGTCTCTAAGTCGACAACAATCAATCGGTCTTTTTTTCTTAGGCGGTCTAGTAATCCAATCTCTTCGTTCTTATTTTGTTTGTTTACTTTTGCCATTGGTACAAATATGCTAAAAAAAAGAGGAGTAAATAATTAAAATAACAGAATTTAACAACAAGAATTAACTCTCTAAGATAAAAAAATAAAGTTATGGTAAAATAAATGCTAGATAATCTAGTTATTATTGACCGCTACACTTATATTCGTGGATTGTTTTGAAAACGAAAATTAAATATCACCAGATTGTAACAGTTTTTGTGCTGTTAGTGTTTGTTATAGTGTCTTGTTCTACCGAAAAAGATGTATGGATAAATAGAACATATCATAATACTACAGCTCATTATAATGGTTATTTTAATGCTGGGGAAATAATAAAGGAAACCATGACTGATTTCGAAATGAATCGTCAAGAGAATTATTCTGAAATTATTCCTTTGTTTATCTATGCAAATGATGAGGAATCTAAGGCTTTCTATTCTCCTATGGATACAGCTGTTAGTAAATGCGAGACCGTAATTGCTAGAAATTCTATGCCAAAACAAAAAGTAGGGCAGTTTAAAAATGTAGAGTGGTGTAAGTGGATTGATGATAATTGGCTGGTAATAGGAGAAGCCCAATTTTATAAACGAGATTTTGATGGAGCTTTGGAGAAGTTCTCTTTTATTGAAAAACAATATAAAACTGAAGCGATTTCGCATACAGCTAAATTGTGGCGTGCAAAAACTTTAATAGAGATAGAGGCATTTGATGAGGCTAAAGAAGTATTAGAGGAGTTGCAGAGTGTTGAAGAGGAGTTAAAAGAACAAAAAGAGGTTGCAGAAAAAGCTGCTAAGGAAGCGAAAGAAAAAGCGAAAAAAAGAAAGTCTAATAGTTCGAGGAGAAGAAAAAAGTCAAAAAGCAAGAAAAAGACTAAAGCTCCAGTAGATGAAATTCCTCCTCTTCCAAAGAAGTTCGAACAAGAGTTATTACCTGTTATAGCAGATTTGTATTTACGTCAGAAACAGTATACGGAGGCAGAAGAAGCTTTACGAGCATCTATTGAGGTAACTAAAAAAAGAAAGTTTAAAACCCGTCAATTATTCATATTGGCCCAACTTCTTCAAGAAGTAGGAGGAGAAGGTGCATCAGAATTGTATGCAGAAGTTGTTAAAAGAAACCCTGTTTACGATATGGCTTTTCAGGCTAAGATTAATAGAGCGTTAGCTTATAGTGGAGGAGACAGCAAAAGTATTAAAGCTCAACTATTAAAAATGTTAAAGGATGATAAGAATATAGATTATCATGATCAAATTTATTATGCCTTAGGAGATATAGAGTTAAGGGCAGGAAATAGACCTCAAGGTATAGCTTATTTAGAAAAGTCTGTTTTGGTTAGTAAAGCCAATAAAGTACAAAAAAGTAAATCGTTTTTAAGGTTAGGTAAACTTTATTATTTGGAGAAAAATTATACTAAAGCTCAACAGTACTACGATAGTACAATGTCTGTTTTACCTAAAGAACATATTGAGTATGAAAGTATCTCTGAGACAAATCAAAGCTTATCAGAGTTAGTAGAAAATTTGAGAATAGTACAAGAAGGAGATAGTTTGGCAAGTTTATGTAAGCTTTCAGAAAAAGAACTTTTAGCAAGAATAGATGAAATTATTGAGCAAAAAAAGCTAGAAAAAGAAGCTGAAGATGAACGAAAACGATTATTAGCTATGCAAAATGCTAATGCCTCAAGCCCTTCTAATTCAGGTACTCCATCAGGAGTTTTTTGGGCTTTTGATGCAAATCTAAGAAAAGTAGGATTTAACGATTTTAAATCTTTGTGGGGAGAACGAAAATTAGAAGATAACTGGAGAAGGTCAGATAAGAGTTCAGCTGATTTTGAAGAAGGTCAAGAAGATAATGACAAAGTCGATGAAGAGTTTACGGCCGATTTTTATTTAAAAACCTTGCCATGTAATGATAATAATAAGTTAGCTAAGATTGATGAGGATGTAATGAACTCTTTATATAAATGTGGAGAAGTGTATAAAACAAAATTAAAAGATGAAGTTGAAGCTAAAAAAAGTTTTAAAGAGTTGTCTAGCCGATTTTTACCTAACGAAAAAGCTATTGCTGGATTGTATCAGTTGTATTTAATGAGCACTGGTGATGAAATGAAAGGATATAAGAATACGATTCTAAATGATTATCCAAACTCTGAATATGCTAAAATAATTAAAGATCCAAACTATAAGCAAAAGGAAGAATTAGCTAGTTCAAAAGATGCAGAAAATTATAAGAAAGCTTATAATTATTTTGTTCAAAAAAACTATGATAAAGCAATTGCCTTAAGTAATGAAGTAATTCGTTCTGAAAAAGTAAATGTATATAGATGTAAGTATTATTATTTAAAGGCTGTAGCAACTGGACAAAAGTTTGCTAGTTCAGATAGTTTAAGACCTTTAGAATTGGCACTTAGTGATGTTGTAAAACATTGTAAAGGAGATGAAGTTTATGACCCTTCAAAAGCTTTACTGGATAAGTTAAGAAATGTACAATCTGTTTCTGATGCTCAATCTGGAAAAAGTACATATGTTTATGCTTCTGATGTAACTCATTTCTTTGTATTAGTTTTTCCTAATAGTAAAGGAAGTATAAATAAGGCAAAATCGAAAGTTTCAGATTTTAATAAAGCTTCTTTCTCTACTAAAAACTTAACAATTAAAAGCAGCTTTGTAGATCAAGAAACACAAGTCATAGTAACAAAGGCATTTAAGGATAAGGAAGATGCAATGGATTACTATACTGCATTTAGAGTAAATAAAAAGCAAGTGAAAGATTATAATAAAGAATTTGATTTCTTTGTTATTACTGATACTAATTTCTCATCACTATATATAGAAAAAGACGTTCAAGAATATGTAGAGTTCTTTAAAAAGAATTACTTGGATTAAGTCTTATAAATGCTTAAGTAACTGTTCACAGATATACTGTGCTGCGTTGCCCTTTCCAAATATATTCGGGAATTCTAAGTTGTTTGCTAGCTCAAAGTGGGTATAAGCAGCTAGAATTTGTTGTTGATCTGAACCAACAATTTTAGCAGCTCCACAGTCTACTAATTCCACCCATTCAGTCTCTGGTCGTAAAATGATACAAGGTTTTTTAAAGAAAAAAGCTTCTTTTTGTACGCCTCCACTATCTGTAAGAATCATTTTGCTATTCATTTCAAGAGCTATCATGTCAAGGAAGGAAACAGGTTCAATGACTTTTAAATTGACGTTACTTAATAAATCATTGACAAAAGCTTCACTAAAATGTTGGTGAAGCATTTTTTTTGTTCTAGGATGTAATGGAAGTACAATGATCTGGTCTTTTATACTGGAAATAGTATCAAACGCCTCAAAAATGGCTCTTAATTTAGCTGGATTGTCTGTATTGTCGTTTCGATGAACAGTTGCTAAAATAAACTTATCCTTAGTTAGTCCTAAGTCAGTAATGATAGTTGATTTCTTTGTGCTTAACTCCGAAAAGTAAAGGCTATTATCATACATAATATCTCCACAATGAAAAATACCAGGCTTATCGATGGAATATGGAGCATCTGTTGCTTCAAATCCTTCGGCTAACAAATTATTAACCCCTGCTTTAGTAGGAGAAAAAAGAAGGGTTGAAGAATGATCACACATGATACGGTTGATTTCTTCAGGCATTTTTTTATTGAAAGATCGTAACCCAGCTTCTATGTGAACAATTGGAATATGGATTTTTGTTGCTGCTATAGAAGCGGCTAACGTTGAATTTGTATCTCCGTATACAACAACAGCATCAGGTTGCTCTGCAATAAGAACAGCTTCAATTTTTTCAATCATTGCTGCTGTTTGTTGACCGTGAGAGTCTGAACGAATATTTAAATTAATACTTGGTTGGGGAATGCCTAACTCCTCAAAAAACACCTCAGACATATTGGCGTCATAATGTTGCCCTGTATGAAGAATGACTTCCGTGATTTCATTTGAAAAAGAATTCAAGATAGTTCGACTAAGCGCAGCAGCTTTTATGATTTGAGGTCTAGCTCCTATGATAGTGATTATCTTCATGTATAATATAATAGTTCTATTTAAGCGAATTATCGCGTTAACTCCATACTCTTCTTCTGTGGCTGCTTATTGAGTAAAATAAAATCAATAAGTCCTTTTAAATAACCAGAGCCATAACTTATATGAAGTATAACAAAAGTAAAAAGCACTGAAAAGATTTGTTGTGTACTACTAACTTTATTGGCAAAGTAGAGTCCTAATATTAAGTATAAACTCAAAGTAAACAAAAATAGTGCAAGTAAATAGCTACTAAATAGCGACAAAAGGCTCCCAAAAATAAGAAATAGTACAAAAAATAAAGGTATTAACTGTCTGACAGAAGTAACAGTTTGATGCTTTTTATTAACAAAGACTTTCCAGTAGCCGTATTGGTAGTATTGTCTAAAGAGTTTCTGATAAGAAGCTCTAACATAATATAGTGAGATGATTTTAGGTGATAAAAAGATTTTATAACCATTTTTAATCAACCTAAAGTTAAACTCATCATCTTGATTTCTGACTAATTCCTCATCAAAGTATCCTATGTCATCAAATATTTCCTTTCTGTATGCCCCAAAAGCTACAGTATCGACAAAACCTTCTTTACCGCCAGTTCTAAAGTGAGCATTTCCAACTCCAAATGGGGAGGACATTGCGGCTCCTATTATTTCAGATGTCTTGTTTTCAAATACATTTTTGATAATTCCTCCAGCACATCCAATAGAAGCATCCTGTTGAATAGCTTTTACATTTTCTGCAATAAAGTTAGGGTCTACTTCTGAGTGAGCTCCGAGTATAATCTTTAAATCGTTTGTAGCAGTCTTTAATCCTAAGTTTAGCCCTTGAGGAGTAGTTTGTGCATGATTAATTAGTAGGTGTACTTGTTGATGTTCTTCTGATAATCTTTTTACAATATCAGGAGTTTTGTCTGTGCTTAACCCATCACAAACATATATGTCAATTAATTGAATGTCATAATTTGAGTTCAAAATTGAGCGAACACATTTTTCTATATAATGTTCTTCATTTTTACAAGGTATTACAACGGCTACTCTCAATGTCCTTTTGATTGATTAGGCTACAAATCTAATTAAATTTTATTGATCTCTTTTTGTTCAGGAACTAAACTATAAAATAGAGTGATAAAAAAAGCAAAAAAGATAATTCCTGATTGTGTTTCCAGCATAGACTCCGTCATAAAATTAATGAGCATGAGAATAAAAAAAGAAAGGTATAAGAGTTTGTAAACAGGGAGTTTAATCTTTATGTATGGAAATAAGATGAGGAAGAAAAAATAGAGCAAACCAATGACCCCTGAACCAATAAGTATTTGAAGGTATTGATTATGACTGTTTAACTGCTTTTTAGCGAGTTTATGAAACCCCTTTTCTTTATAACGTTGTGTTAATTGGTCAGAAACATCCCCAACGCCATAGCCTAGAATGGGTTTTTTGATAATCAGTTGAGTTGCTTCTGTCCATACTGCTATTCGAATAGTGGAAGAGGAGTTTGGAGTACCGTCATAATTTAGAATAGAGTTTTTCATTGTTGTGAGTCGGTCTACAACTTGAGGAGAATTATAAATCCCTATTGAAATAAAAAGAGCAAGAGCTCCAAAAAGGATGGAAGCTTGTTTAATTTTTTGATATTTTTTCACCCAAAAAATAATTCCAATTAAATGAACAAATACTAAGGTAATAATACCTGTTTTAGATGCGAGCATTAGAATAATTAAGCTAAAAAAGAAAGATATTCCAAAGTTGAGGTATGGAGGAATATAGTCTTTTTTAGAAGGTGAAAACCAAAAGAAATAAAGTATTGCTATGGAAAAATTAAGGTAAAGGCTAAAATAACTAGCATGCGCAAAATAAGAAAGATGACTGTAGAAAAATACAGTGCTGTCATGTTCGTAATAATAGTTTGTTGCGGCATTAATAAGAGCTAGAATTATAGCAAAAATAGTCCCTTCAACAAAGCTTTTAAGGATGGGTCTAAAGATCTTGTTGATGTTTAGATTGCTAATAATTAGAGCGGTAGGAAACACAAAAAGCGAGAGTTTAATCTCATTGTTAAACCAGGTATTTGAAGTGTTTTCTCCATAAAAAATGCTTATAAATCCAATGGCATAAAAACCAATAATAATTAATAACTTACGATTGATGTGAGTCATTAGTTCTTGCTTTCTATTGATTAAGGAAGCAATGAAAAAAAGAATAATTAAAGGAGCAATAACCTCTTTTTTTAAAGGAATAAAAAAAGCAATGAGTAGAATTAGATAATAATTTGCTTTATCTTTGAGATTGTTCCAATTAATAGGCATTTAGAATGTTTAAAGACTTAAAAGTAGTAAAAATTATCGTTTTTGTTGTGCTATTTATTTTTATAATAAAAGCCCAAATAGTAGAGCACAAAAATATCGAAATAATTTTTAAGTCGAATGCTCTTCCAGAAGGCAAAAATCTTGACTTCTTAATATGTTCAAATACAGATAAATTTGATTTCCCTATTCAAATACGTAAAGTAACCTCAAGCGATATAATCATTGACACAATTATCAAGGTCAATAAAACGTACGATTATTTTGATGAAATAGATGTGTTAACAACAAGAAATCCCTCAGAATCGTTTGTATGGAACGAATCATTAGAGGCTGGAATTTATACTGTGAATAAAAAATTCCCTTTTGTGATTAAATCAGGTAAGCCTTCTGATGTGACAGTTGTTGTGCCTATTGTGAATAAACATTTTTATACTTTTAGTAATGGGAAACGAATTTTTGAATCTGATTCTAGCTTTATAACTAAGGTTAGAGCGATTCGTCTTGATGATTGGACGAAAGGGTTAAGTCGCTTTTTTTCAGCTGTAGAAAAAGACCATGAAGTTAATTATATTACTGATTTGGATCTTGAAGATAAAAAACTTTTGGAGCACACTAAGGTTCTTTTTCTATATGGAAGGTTGACCTTTTGGTCTCCTCAGATGTTGGCCAATTTGGAAGAGTATATTGGGAATGGAGGTAAGGTCTTTATTGCTTCTTCAGATCTTTTTTATGCCAAATTTTGTGATGATAAGGTATTGGAACAATTTAAAACAGCAGCATGTAATGGTGTTGTTCAAGGGGAGGAAAAAATTCAAACCTGGGTACGAATTAACGAAGCTTCCGATTTAGAGTTGAATAAATTTAGGTATCAATTCCATTCGGATTATGGAGGGAAGAATATTAAGAAAAGTAAAGTAGAAATACTTAAACCTAAGCACCCTATTTTTAAAGAGGTAGCTAAAGATAAAATTGCTGAGTCTTTGGATTTAGGGATACGTTACCTCGGGATTCCTAAAGAAATATCGAGTATAAATACAGAACAGATATCAATTATTGCTCAAACGATGTGTAAGCGAGATAGGAATGAATATAGTTCTATAGGTGGTGTTTTTGAATATAAAAAAGACAAGGGTAATGTCATTGTGATAGGAACATCTGATTTGTGTTTAGAGGAAAATCAAAAAAGAGAAGAGGTGTTAAAGGTGTTTGTTAATACAATTAATTATCTTTTGAAATAAATTGCTTTAGAATAAATGTTATTTAATAAAGGAGAAGTAGTATTAGATAGTCAAAAAACGAGGGTACTCAATTATAACGATTATACGGTTTATTATGAAGGTTTCGTTTTTTTATTAGGCCATAAACATGGGGAAGAAAGTATAAAGAAATGGATCGATAATTTTGTAAATAAAGGCAGTTTCTCTTTTGAAGATATATACGGAAACTTCTTTCTAATTCTTGAAAATAAAATAACAGAAGAATTTTGTATTTTTTCAGATAACAGTGGGCTATATAAGGCTTATAAAAAAAATGAATATATCGCTTCATCTTTTCTTAAATTGATTCCTTATACTACTGTAGATGATGCCATTGATTTAGATGCTATTGTAGAGTTTTTTCACTTTGGGTTCTCCTACTTTAATCGCACCTTTATTCAAACAATTAAAGAATTGGAGTCAAAGAACTACTATCTGTATTCTGGAGGTAGTTTATCAACGCATTTAAAAGATACCTCTGCAATACATCAAAAAGGAACTGTAACTGTAGATTTAGAAGAGTTTTTTAATGGGCTGACTCATGCAGTAAGCGATGAAAACGTGTCTTTAGATTTAACAGGTGGGTTTGATTCAAGATTAATATTGAGCTATTTCTATAAATTCAAATCATCTTTTGAAACTGCTATTAGTGGAGTAAAGGGGAATAAGGATATCCAAATAGCAGAAACCCTTTCTGAAATTGTTAAAGCTCAATTTTTCCCTACTTATCATACCGCTTCTGGAGTGGATTCTGAGCACCTTTATACTATCTTCAAACAAACTGACGGGCAGATGGATGTCATAGATTTTCATCGAAATAATCAATTTTTTGAAGACCGTAAAAAACGAAAGATTAGTCTAAGTATAAGTGGTGCAGGAGGTGAGCTGTATAAGGATTTTTGGTGGCTACAGGATTTTCCTCGATATAATAAAACAACTGCTAACCTAGAAAAACTATATGACTTAAGAATAGGAAGCAAATCTTTTCCTCATTATATCTTAGGAGAAGACCTAAAAAAGAGCTCAATGCAACTTAAAGCAAATACACTTAAGCAACTTGAAGACTTTGTATTAGATACGAAAACCCAAAC